>CAZRER010000108.1:0-2519 GCA_964599525.1 uncultured Bdellovibrionales bacterium | reverse complement strand
CCGAATATTCCACAAAAGGAGATGAATATTTTGTTTAACACAGCTGATTTATATATAACGCCAAATATTTTTATAAAAGGCTCAGCAGAAGGTTTCGGTCTTAATGCTATTGAAGCAGTGATTTGTGAAAGAATTGTTCTTTCTTCTGATTTGCAAGGATTAAAAGATGCTATTACTGATGGTCAAAATGGTTTTATGCTTAAGCCAGAAAATGCCGAGGCTTGGAAAAAGAAAATTGAAGAAGTTTTATCAGACAATTTTGATAAAAAAAGTTTTATTATTAACGCCAAAAAATACACCCTGGACAATTTCACCTGGGATAAAATTGGCAAAAAGTATTTAAAAGTTTTGGAAAGTATTTAATTTATTTCTTCTTACTCCACATTCCTTCATCTTTTATAAGTTGTATGAGTTTATCTAAAGCATTCTCTTGAGGAATATTTTTTTCTATGCATTTATCTTTTCTATAAAGGCTAATTTTCCCTGGTGCCCCACCGACATAACCAAAATCTGCCCCAGCCATCTCTCCTGGTCCATTGACAATGCAACCCATTACAGCGATTCTTAAACCTTTTAAATGTCCAAGCTTAGCTTGAATTTTTTTTGTCACTTCTTCAATATCAAATAAAGTTCTTCCACAAGAGGGGCAAGAAATAAATTCAGTTTTAGTAATTCGTCTTTGAACAGCTTGTAGAATAGAATAACAAACTGGAATTTCTTTTTCTGGAGCTTCTGTCAATGAAACCCGAATTGTATCACCAATGCCTTCCATTAAAGGTACCCCAATTCCAATAGTAGACTTTGCCCTTCCATCTTCTGCCATCCCGGCTTCTGTTACTCCTAAATGTATTGGATAATCCATTTCATTTTCATCTAAAGTTTTTGCTAATAGCCTATTAGCCTCTACCATAATAATTGGATCAGAGGACTTAATTGCTACTACTAAATTTTCATAACCGTGTTTTTTGAAAATTCGTAAATATTCCATCACACTTTCTACTAGCCCAAATGGAGTATTGCCATATTTTTCTAAAATACGCGGAGATAAAGAGCCGTGATTAGTACCAATTCTAACGGGGGTATTTCTCTTTTTTAATTCTTTGATAAACGGGATTAGAGTTTCCTCAATATCTTTTAAAGCTAGCTCATACTCTTCGTCAGTAAAAGTTTTTTTACCGCCGAATTTTGTACTAAATAATCCCGGATTAATTCTTAATTTATCAGCCCATTTCATTGCTTCATAGGCTGGAGCGATTGTGAAATGAATATCAGCTATTAAAGGAATCTCACAATTATATTGTTCTTTTAAAACTTTTTTAATTTCTTTTAAGGCTTGTGCATGTTCTACTGTTTGTGTTGTCAGTCTAATTAATTCCGAACCAGCCTCTACGCATCGCATAATTTGTTTTACGGTAGCTTCAATGTCTTTAGTGTCAGTATTGGTCATGGTCTGCACTCGCACTGGATTATCTCCACCAATACCAACATTGCCAACCTGCACTACCCTCGTCTTTCTTCTCGGCAATAAAGCCGACTTTGAATTTGTTTTTGTCATAAACTATTTTTATAAAAAGACTTATCATTTACACTTATATATGATAAACTAAAATCAAATTTATGTCTATAATAATTAATTATGCCTATGAAAGAAATCTATATTTTAAAAATTGGAGGAAGTATTATTACTCAAAAAAGTTCAGAAAAATTAATTTTAAATCGCAAAAAAATATCTCTATTGGCAAAAGCATTGAAAAATTGGCTATTAAAAAACACTGACAAACAATTAATATTAATTCATGGTGCAGGAGGACCCGGTCATCACATTGCTCACAAATATAATTTAGTAAATGGTGCCAACTTTCAAAAAAATGGTTGGGAGGGATCTGTTAAGTCGCGCCGAACGAACCAATTATTGAACTCAGAAATATTTAAAATTCTTCACAATAATAAGCTATCTGTATTACCGATACACACTAGCTCTATAATTATTCAAAATAATAAACTTCTAAATAATCTCTATCTAGAGCCAATTAACCAATGCTTAAAGAATAATTCAATCCCACTGTTATATGGTGATATGGTTTTTGATGAAAAACTAGGTATGTCTATTTGTTCTGGTGACACTATTGCTTCCAAACTTAGTACTCTTTTAAACATAAAAAAAGTATTCTTCGCAACAGATGTCGATGGAATATACACAAAAGATCCACACAAATATCCGGATACCACCCTTATACAAGAAATAAACATAAAAGATATTTATAAAAATAATCTAAAACTGTCATCCTCTCACAACACCGATGTTAGTGGTGGATTACGTGGCAAAGTTACTACCTTTTGTAACTTAGCTGAAAACTCCCCTTTGCAAGAGGTTATTATATTTAATGGTAATAATACACAAAATTACTATGAAGCTTTATCAAATAGTAAATTAATTAAAAAAACAAGTATAAAAATAAAAAACGAGGCTTAGCGAGATTTCTCGCTAAGCCCCTCAAATAACCTCCTTAAAAAATTGT
>CAZRER010000107.1:0-2536 GCA_964599525.1 uncultured Bdellovibrionales bacterium | reverse complement strand
TTGGGCAAGATGAACTCTAAAATCATGAACAAGTTTTTCTGTAATTTCTTCAGGGCTAGCTATTTTTCCCCATTTTACAAATTCAAAAAGGTAATGGCGGTAATTTTCAATAGTTTTAACAGACCTCTGGCGATCTACTAAAAGATATTCTAGATAATTGGAAATTTGTTTTTTAATAGGAGTCATTGATAATAGCTGATTTAAAAAATATAGAATAAAAAAGGCTTGAATATTTATATAATAGCATAAATACTTAATTTTTGACACGGGCCGAGTTTTTGGTAGATACTCGGTGATTTTTATAATTTAAGTTTAATGCCATCATTCGCTCGCTAAAGGTCCGGCCTTAACGCCTACAAGCCACGACTTCGTCGTAGCGGCTTTTGACAAGGCCAGACCTTGCCCGCTTATTATTTAGAGGTAGGAGTAATCACAGTTTAATGTCATCTTTCTCACCAAACCCATATATTAATATATGGGTTTAGAAATGGGCAGATATTTTTTGTATATTCACTTGACTACTATAGTTTAGTACCATCATCCGCTTGCTAAAGGTCCGGCCTTAACGCCTACAAGCCACGACTCCGTCGTAGTGGCTTTGGACAAGGCCAAACATTGCTTGCTCTTATCTTCCTGTATTCAAATTTGAAATTTGAAATTTAAAATTTGAAATGAATGATAAAATTTTGAATGACTGAATATTTCAGGGCGCTTGGTTTATTAATTTTTAATAAATTTAAATACAATTTATAAATTATTTCTAAATAAATATTTAGCATGGGCTATTATTTAAAGATATGCGAAAAATATGCATTAACCCTTGCATTATTATGATTATTATTATTATTATACACTTTTCTATAGGCAGGGAGTTCTTTATTAAAAAAAAGGGGGAAAATTCCCCCCCCGAGGAGGGAAGATGGACGAGCAGAGTCTGACGGTTGGAGATCTGGAATCAATATTAGAAAGAAAACTGAGTGAGGTGCAGACGTCAATTAAGGCCCTTGAAGGTAGATTTGATAATCTCGAAAAGGGGCAGAGGGATTTGAAAGAGTCAGTCCGGTTTCTGGAACAAAGAGTGGGCGAGGGACAGAACTTGACAGATAAGAAGATAGAAAAGCTCCAGGAGTCAGTCTGGTTTCTGGAACAAAGAGTGGGCGAGGGACAGAACTTGACAGATAAGAAGATAGAAAAGCTCCAGAGAATACTTAACTCTCGTATTGATAACATCCATGCAGCCCGCAGTGTCCCGGTATATCCTCACACCCCCCTGTCGGTGTATGTTGCCGAGGGAAAACCCGATACGGAAAATTATGTATCTAACGATATGATTGAGCCGTTGCCGAAATTCTATCGGTAAAAACTATACCCGGTTTGTTAACTATACAGGCCGGGTTTTAAAATATATTGCAAATAAAATAGGTTAAATAATTGCCATTGACATAAAAAATATTGGTAGTATACTAATATCTGCTAGTAAATTGATTGAAGATAGTTGTTCGATTAGTTAAATATGATTAAAAATTGATGAAGAATGTTTTTGTTAGTAGTTAAGGTGTCTTCTATAGATTTTTAATTAAGAAAGATATAAATTTATAAAATCAACAAATTCTAAAAATAAAGAATATTTAGAAAAAGATGGTTTTTCAATTAAAATAAACATTGATAATAAACAAGGCGCTGTAGCGGCTGGAGGATTTTTGAAATCAAAATGGTTTTTTATTAAACAAGTTGGCAGAAATATTAAAAAAATGATTAAATCAGGTAAGGCTAGGTTCTTGCTTGATTTTTTTAGAGAATATTCTACTTTTACAGCAATTTTATTAATTTCCATTTTAATAATAGTGGGAAATTTAAACAAGAATAAGGATCAAGGATTTTTGTTTGGTTTTTATGGTGAAGATAAACTAAGCGCAGAAAAAAAAGTACAAGAGCGTGTTAAAAAATATTCTTATGGTGGTGGGGGTAATTTAATGAGTGCTCCATTGGCTATTGCTAAATCTGCTGAGGACATCAAAATGACTGCTTTGAAAGGTGATGACTTAAAACAAAATCAAATACAATATCAAGTATTAACAGCCACCGAACCAGATGCAGAAGAGCTACTAAAACAAGGAGCCGATGTAGCTGTTTATCAGGTAAAAGAAGGAGATACTGTGGGTAAAATAGCTCAAAAATTTAAAGTAACAATTAATACTATTTTGTGGGCAAATGATATTGCCGATGTTTCTAAAATTAAACCAGGAGATAAAATATTTATTTTGCCTGTAGTTGGACTAAGACACAAGGTTAAATCTTCAGATACTATTTCTAAGATTGCTAAAAAGTATAAAGCCGATGAGAAAAAAATAATTTCCTTCAACGGATTGCCAGCCGATGGTAAATTAAAAGTTGGTGAAGAAATTATTATCCCCGATGGCGAAAAAGAAACTCCTCAAAGACATCCAAGGCCTGTATTGCAAAGAAGAACCTATTACACCACTGGAAATATAAATATTAGTGGCGGGAAAAGGAAACCATCAATTATTGATAAAAA
>CAZRER010000106.1:0-2558 GCA_964599525.1 uncultured Bdellovibrionales bacterium | reverse complement strand
ATGTTTTGGAATATGAAGATTGTTTAGGTCGGGAAACAATAAACCCTGATCCTTGCCTGGAGAAAATTAAGATAATAAATAAAAAGTTTATTGAAATGCCCAATGTTATTGTGACACCGCATAATGGTTTTAATACCCAAGAGGCATTGGAAAGAATTTGGAATAAGACTATTGAGAATATTATAAATAAAAATGATTACTAAAGAAATAAAAGATAGGGTTGAAAAGTTAAGAAAGACTATTGATGATTATCGTTATCGATATCATGTTTTGGACGATCCGACGGTAACTGATACGATTTATGATTCTTTAATGATGGAATTGAGAAAATTGGAAAAAAAATATCCAGAATTAAAAACTCCCGATTCACCAAGCCAAAGAATTGGAGGGAAACCTTTAGATAAGTTTGTGAAGGTAAAACATCGTCTAAGACAATGGTCATTGGACGATGCTTTTTCGTTGGAGGAATTAAAAGACTGGGAAGAAAGAAATGAAAAAGTTTTAGCTAAAAAAATTACAGATATTAAAAGGTTTAAAAAATTAAAAAAAGATTTAACAAATTATACCGTTGAATTAAAAATTGATGGATTAAAAATTATTTTAGAATATAAAAGAGGGTTATTTGTTAGAGGGGCAACTCGTGGCGACGGAAAAATTGGTGAAGATGTTACGGAAAATATTAAAACAATTCAAAGTATCCCGTTGCGATTAAATAAACCCCTCACGCTAACTGCCGTTGGCGAATGTTGGTTGTCTAATTCTGAATTAAAAAGACTTAATAAGCTGAGAAGAGAAAAGGGTGAAGCCGAATTGGCCAATTCTCGGAATGCGGCCGCAGGATCCATTAGGCAATTAAATCCTAAGATAGCAGCCAGTAGAAAATTAGATTCTTTTATCTATGATTTAAACTGGCTGGAAAAAGGGCAAGTTATTGATGGGCGGGAAATTATTTTTCCAGGCGGACAAGATGAGGAGTTGCAATTTATGCAAGAACTAGGATTTAAAGTTAATCAAGAATTTCGAAAATGTAAAAATCTAAAAGAAGTGCAAAAAATGTATAAAGAATGGCAAGGAAAAAGAAATAATCAAGAATATGGAATTGACGGATTAGTGTTAAAAATAAATGCAAAGGAGGTCCAGGATATTTTAGGTTATACAGGGAAGTCGCCACGATTTGCTATTGCTTACAAATTTCCCACCGAAAAAGCAACTAGTGTTATTGAGGATATTCAATTACAAGTCGGACGAACAGGAGTTCTAACTCCGGTGGCTCATTTGACACCAACATTAATTGCTGGCTCAGTTGTTTCTAAGGCAACCCTACACAATGAAGACGAAATAAAAAGAAAGGAGATTAAAATTGGTGATACTGTGGTAGTGCATAAAGCCGGAGACGTTATTCCAGAAGTAGTGGAAGTCATTAAGGAAATGCGAACTGGTAAAGAAATTAGTTGGAAAATGCCAACTACTTGCCCTATCTGCGGAGGAGAAATTAAAAAGGAAAAAATATTAGATAATAATAAAAAAGATAGTGCGGCGTATTATTGCAAAAATCCAAATTGTTTTGGCGTAGAGAAGGAAAGAATTGCTCATTTTGTATCAAAAAAAGGATTTAATATTGATGGTTTGGGAGAAAAAATAATCGAACAATTAATTGATGAAAAAGTTATTAGTTCGGCTCCAGATATTTTTGCTCTAAAGAAAGGAGACTTAGAAGTCCTGGAGAGGTTTGCGGAAAAGTCAGCTAATAATCTAATAAGAGCCATTGAAAAAAGTAAGAGGGTAGATATAAATAATTTTTTGTTTGCTTTGGGAATTAGACATTTTGGAGAAGAGAGTGCTTATTTAATTACTCAAGAAATTTTTGACAAGGATAGCTCCTTATTCTTTAAATTGCAGAAAATTAAAAAAATTAATACTCCACTGGAACTAGGGGAATATTTTAGGAAAATTAATAAAGAGCGATTATTATCAATTAATGGTTTGGGAAAAAGAATGGTAGACAGCTTACTAGACTGGTTCAGTCAAGAAAAAAATCAAAAAGTACTTCAAGAATTAACAGACCTAGGGGTAGTTTTTACAAAAGAAAGTGTTCGGATAATTAATCAATCTAACGATGGTAAAAAGTTGCTAGATAAAACATTTGTACTAACTGGTAAGCTACAAACAATGACAAGGGATGAAGCTAAAAAATTAATTAAAGAAAATGGAGGGAAGATTTTGTCAGCGATGTCAAAAAACGTCAGTTTTTTGATAGCTGGAGAAAAGGCTGGTAGTAAACTAAAAAAAGCACAGGCTTTGGGAGTGGAGGTTATTGGCGAAAAAGAGTTTAAGAAAATGTTGAAATAATTTTTTGATAAAGAGCTATGTTGTATGTGTGAATTTATGAAGGGTAATATAATATTTATCGTCACCAACTGGGGATAAATATATTCGTATATCACAATCTGATTCGTCTGGGACGGATAAATTTATAGGAGAGGGAGATAAAATGCAATTATTAATTTATCATAGAAAATATTCACTAGTAGTTTGAGAGAGGAGAATAAGGAGCAGTA
>CAZRER010000105.1:0-2576 GCA_964599525.1 uncultured Bdellovibrionales bacterium | reverse complement strand
CCCTGAAGAAATTACAGAAAAACTTGTTCATGATTTTAGAGTTCATCTTGCCCAAGATGATAACACACCTGTTATCCAACAACGCAAAGAAAAAACTACCCTTAGTAAATCTACCCAAAATTATTATGTCATTGCTATTCGTGGGTTTTTAAAATTTCTAGTGCGTTCTAATGTCAAATCTCTTTCTCCTGATAAAGTGGAATTAGGGAAAGCTGAACAAAGAAAGGTTGATTTTTTAACCATTGAAGAAATCGAACGATTACTTCAAGCGTGTTCGGGGGCATCCTTACAAAAACTTCGCGACCAAGCAATTTTAAAATTGTTATTTTCTGCTGGATTACGGATTTCAGAGTTGGTTAAATTAAATCGTGATTCTATTAATTTAGATAAACAAGAATTTTCCATTAAAGGTAAGGGTAATAAAGTGCGTATTGTTTTTATTTCTGACCTAACAGCAGAAGCTTTGCAAAAATATCTTAATAAAAGAACAGATGTCGACATGGCTTTATTTATTCGTTTAGTAAAAAACCAGAATGAAGTTAATGACTTAAGATTATCTGCCCGGAGTGTTCAACGAATGATAAAGAAATACGCCACTGAAGCGGGGATTGTAAAAAAGGTTACCCCCCATGTTCTTCGCCATAGTTTTGCTACCAATCTTCTAGAAAATGGTGCCGACATTCGTAGTGTTCAAGCTTTACTCGGACATGCCTCTATTAACACTACTCAAATTTATACTCATGTCACTGATGCTAATCTTAAAAAAATTCATCAAAAATTCCATGGAAAAAAATCATCTTAAATTAGAAAAATCTCCATCGGAGATTGACTATATTCGTCAAAGTGGTTTTCGCCCCCAAATTGTTGGCTGTATTATTTCTAAGCCTCTCAAAAAAGATATTACAAAGCCTGCAGAAATTGCATTTCTGCAAAATAAAATTTTGTTTGTTTACAAAGAAAAATATAAATTATGGCAATTACCGCAAGGAGGCATTGACAATAATGAAACCATTACTCAAGCCACTCTACGAGAAATGACCGAGGAATTAGGCAAAAATTTTACAAAATCATTTCAAATTGATAGAATAATTGGAGAAGATAGATTAATTTTTCCAAAACAATTGCAAGGTTCACGAAAATTACAAACGGACACTGGTGAAAAAATATTTATGATTGGCAAAAAATATTTTTTTGTTGTGATTAGTGTGTCTAATACAAATTTAAATATTAACGAAACTGAATTTGATGATTATCAATGGTTGAATTATAAAGAGGCTTTAAAATTAGTCAATAAAATACACCAAAAAGGAAAAAGGCAAATAATACTCAAAGGTTTAAAATTATTGCGCCAACAGAATTTACTTTAAAAAACGAGGAACTTAGATGTCCAACATTCATTGTTTAAAAAACTTTTAAAGGTACATTGTTTTAGTTATAAACTCTAAATGTTAAAAATAAAACATACCATGGGTGTCGCGGATATCTAAGTGAAAATAATACCATTTTCAACTAACCATTTCTTCTCATAACTCGCAGAAAATTCAAGCCTAGACGATGGTGAAGAGGACGAGATGGTGCTGTAGCATCATCGAGTTTTCTGAAGTAAGTCTAAGCTTAAATTTTCAAGGGTTGGTGGGGAGGAGTTAGTTGAAAATGGTATAAATACAATTTTTAATTTTTAATCGATACCTTAAATTATGTATAAAACTATCCTTTCGGTAAAATAATAGTCATATATGAAAGAATTAAATAAATTTAACTTACAAAAAAAATGAATCTAAACCAAAATATAATACTTTATACCCTTGCTGGTTTTACAATAATTTTATCTATTTGGAATATTATTCAATATTTTTCCATACGAAAAATTAAGAAAAAACAATCTATTTTATTTCAAGGAAAAACAGCAAAAGATTTGGAGGAAATTATTTTAGCTCATCAAAATAATTTATCTAGTTTAAATAATCAGTTCACTAACCTATCTAAGAAGGTGACTTTTTTGGAAGAATTGGCCAATGCTGGATTAAATAAAGTAGGGATGGTAAGGTTTAATCCTTTTAAAAATCTTGGTGGAAACCAAAGTTTTGCCATTGCTTTTTTAAATAGTCATCATAATGGTTTAATTATTTCTTCTATTTATTCCAACGATGGCTCTAGGCTTTATTCTAAAACAATTATGAATGGCACTTCACAAAAAGAGTTTCCTTTGACCGAGGAAGAGAAAAAGGCGATTTCCATTGCCATTGGGAAAGAATAATAATAATTTCAAAAACAAAAATAACAGGTAGAGGCCTTGCCTCTACCTGTTGTTTTTTTATCCAAAAATCCTTGACTTTTTTTCCAAGATGTGCAAAGATATAATACTAATCTAAAATAGACTTTTCTGGAAGGTAATTTTGTTATGAAGAAGTCTAGTATAAGTAGATTATAATTAAATTATTAACCCTAAACAATATGAGCAAGGTTAGAGGAGTTGAAGATGGGAAAATAAAAAAGGAAGTGAAAAAAGAAATAAATCAAAAAATAAATAAAGGTAGTGAAAAAAGAAATTGGGTTAATAAATTAGGAGTATCTTC
>CAZRER010000104.1:0-2648 GCA_964599525.1 uncultured Bdellovibrionales bacterium | reverse complement strand
TTGTTTTAAGCCTTACCTCTTTTAACACTTTTATATCAGGGTTAAAACGATTTGGATGTAAATAAGCCAACTCGTGAAACCCATGATAATAAATTGTTTTTTTACTTTTTCTATGGCCTATTAATGAGTTTGGTGATAATATTGTATCGGCAAACGGGTGTGCATATTTTACAAAAAGTGGTTGAACGTTGTCGTCGTCGTCGTCAAGTATTATTGATTTCATTTTGGTTAGTTTTGAAATATGTGCAATAGTCATAGAGGATCCAAACCCTAACTGTATCTTGTTTTTGATTACCAACTCAAAGATTTGATAGTCGTATTTAAGTTGTGAAAGGGCTTTCCCTACCAACGAATCTTCTTTTTTGCCTAGACTAATAAAAGGTATATTGTAAAAGGACAATAATTTATGGGCAATGGGTATATCTTTTACAGTTACCCAAATTTCATGACCACTTTTAACCAATTCATAGTACATATTCCTTAAAAGATGAACATGCCCCGGATGCCCTATATCTATAAGAATTCTCATGTACTATCTACCATATCGCATTTTTTTGTACATTTTTTTTGCATAAGATTTAGCATAATTAAAAAGATTATCCTGCCATATTCGATAATAGGGAACTAATTCTCCGCCAAATCTACGATAGAATTGTTCCACCCCCGGTAACATCGATCCCTCAAAATCAAATATGGGAATATTTTTAGCCTTAATAAATTTAATTGCTTCAAAAATCATTAATGCATTTGCACCTCTAATTTGATTTTCAATATCAATGCCATTTAATATTAAATAGGAAACTCTTTCATCATATACCAAACCCAAAACAGCAATTAGGGAACTATTTAAATCAAGAGCTCCAAATGATGTAAACCTCCCATTTTCTGCAACTTTCATACTAAATACCTCAAGACTTTCTTTATTAAATGGGGCTTTACTGCCTTGACGGCGGAAAGTTTTATCTATTACTTTGTAAAAAATATCAAATTCAATATCTTTTTTAACTATTACCCCTTGTTTATGAGCATTTTTTATATCGTTCTTTAATTTACTGTGAAACCCTCCATAAATTTCATCAATTTCTTTATTTAAATCTATTTGATAAGTGTATCTCGTTTGTTGCGTAAATCCATTCCAGTAAAAAGGAATCCAATTTTTAAAGTTGGGATGAAAATAGTAATCAAAAGATTTATATTTTATTAGTTCTTTTGAAATTAACTCTAATGCTTTATACTGCTTAGAAATTATCTTTTGTGAATATTTATCCTCATGTTTTAATAAAACACCGAGATATTTATCAAGCATCGGGTTTGAGAATGTGTTTATTTGGTTTTTTGCCAAAACTATTCCGGCAATTAATTTATCATTATTATCAAAAACACCTAGGACTTTATATTTAACTTGTAAAGCATCTAAATACCAAGATTGTGAAAAAATTGAACCTTGGGGGGAACCTTTTACAAAATTATTCCAAAGGAAATACTCTTCTTTTTCTAGATATTTAAGCAACATATTATTTGTTTTTTATTTGGCTATAAACCAAATATGATTGGGCATAAAACATCCAAGCTTGAGACCAGCGCATCATAGGGGTTTTAATTAAATAATTTTTAAATTTCCTAAAATAGAAGTAGCCATCTTCATCAAACATATTTTCTAGCATATATAAACTAACTTTTTCAGCTAATACTATTTCACCAAAGTCTAGTAACGTTATAATTAATTGTGCGGCAGCTGTACAATCAATCGGGTATTTTTTATTATGGTAAAATTTGGGAGCTCTATCTTTATCTATAAAATTATTTTTGTAAAAATTAAAGCCTTTTTCCAAATTAGGCAAATAATTTTTATTACCGGTTAGATTTATATAATCTCTTAAACAGGTAAGCACATAACCAGTATGGTAATTATCTATTCTATTATTAAGTTTATTTGAATATATCCAAGCGCCATCTTCTCTTTGATATTCCATTACAAATTTCACAGCAGAATCAGCTAAATCTTTTAATTGACTACTTCGCGTTATATAATAAACCTGTGCCAGTAAACGAACTGATTTCATACTCGCGTTAAATACTATCTCCTCATCAAAAGGTGAATATGAGAAACAAAACCCGTTTTCTAATTTTGTTCTATTTAAATCGTTTATAACAAAATTAAGTGAACTGAGTAATAAATTCAGAGCTTTTTTATTTTTACTAATATTATAGTAGCTAAAAAGTGCGTTAGTAATTATTCCGGTTGCAACTGCAGTTGGTTGATAACTTGAAATTTTTGAATATCTAGCTTCCCAATCAAAATCGTATCCCCAACAAGCACCGGAAAAACCATCCGGAATTAGCAATTCCAACTCACTAATTAAAAAGTCAATTTTTTTAATGTATTTATCTTTATGTTCAGGATATGCCACAATTAAATATGTATATGCTTGGATAGATAAACCAAGTGTAACGGGATTGTAACCCTTGGGGACGCTGAAAAATGGTCTTAAATTTATTGGGAAGCGTTTACCTAGTTGTTGGGAGTAAAAGCGAATTGTTTTGTTGCTATTAAAAAATGGTAATTGAAATAAAGGAGATTTTAGTAAATCATAAGGATCATATCCTTTATAGTTTTCTTTTTCAATATATGATTCTAATTTGCTAAG
>CAZRER010000103.1:0-2660 GCA_964599525.1 uncultured Bdellovibrionales bacterium | reverse complement strand
AGGGTGGCTACGACCCTTTAAAATAATTTTTTAAGGTAAAAAAGTATGGAATTTGATAAACGAACAATTTTAGCTTTTATTTTAATTGGTTTTATCTTGATATTTACTTCAACAGATTTTTATCGCCGACTTGTGATGCCTGAATCTGTAAAGTCAAAAAGTCAGACAATTACCGAAACAAAAAAAACAGAAATTCCCCAAATAGATACAACAGTAGCTGAAAAAATTAAACATGATACCACATCTAAGAAGGCAATATTTAAATTGCCTACTAAAGTTAAAAATGAAAAACATATTACTGTAGAAACGAATTTGTACAGAGCAGTTTTTTCAAACAAGGGAGGAAGTTTGCTATCATGGACATTAAAAAAATATGTTGATGCAGACAGTAATTTGGTTCAAATGGTGGGCGAAGATGGATTTGGAAATTTAGGTATATTATTGCCATTTTCAGAAGATACTCTAGATACAGGCGAGCTCTTATTTGAAGTTAATAAGAAACATATCGTTTTAAGCAAGGGTAAAAATCAGGACAATTTGGAGTTTTATTTAGATATTGGAGATGGTAGATTAATAAAAAAGACATTCACATTTTATAACAACAAATATTATTTCGATTTTAAGGTAGATTTTATAAAAATCAATGAATTAATCGAGGAATTCTCATATTTTATTACTTGGAAATCAGGACTTAGACCGACAGAACCGAATTTAAAAGATGACATGAGTAGATCATATGGTTATACTTTTCAAGGTGATTTAGAAAAGTTTAAAGCAAAAGACAAATACAAAGTTTTTGATAATCCCACCGACTGGGTAGCCATTAGAACAAAATATTTTACTTGCTCGATTATTCCAAGAACAATAAAAGGCGAGGGTGTAATATTTTATGGTGAACAAATACCTGTCGGAGGAAGACAATTTTGGAAAAAATATGCATTTGATTTAAAGATGCCTTTTTATGAAAAGGATTATTTTTCTAATATTTTTACTGTGTACTGTGGGCCCCTTGACTATGATAGAATTAAAAGTTTTAATGTAAATTTAGAAAAAATAATGGATTTTGGTTGGGCTCCTATTCGACCATTTTCAAAAGTTGTACTCTGGAGTTTTAAAAAGTTACACAGAGTTGTTCCTAATTATGGATTTGTAATAATAATATTTTCAATATTTATTAAAATCATACTGTTCCCACTCACGCGAAAAAGCTACAAGTCAATGAAAGCAATGCAACAATTACAGCCATTAATACAGGAAATCAACGAGAAATATAAAGACGATCCTCAGAGAAAGCAACAGGAAATGATGCGTCTTTATAAAGAGTATGGTGTAAATCCCTTAGGTGGATGTATTCCAATGTTATTACAAATGCCTCTCTTGATAGCACTTTTTAGGATTTTTAGCACAACAATTGAATTACGCCAAGCTCCTTTTATCTGGTGGATTAAGGATTTGTCAAGGCCAGATACAATTGCAAAGTTACCTTTTACGATTCCTCTTTATGGTAATAATATCAATGTATTGCCTTTGTTTATGGGCGTAACAATGTTTATACAGCAAAAGATTTCTATAAAGGATCCAAAGCAAAAGATGATGGTTTATTTTATGCCTATCTTTTTTACTCTTTTATTTAATAATTTTCCGTCTGGTTTGAATCTTTATTATGCGTTATTTAATTTATTCTCGATTCTACAGGAAAAATTAATGCCTTATAATCCACAAGAATTAACTAAGAAAGTAACAGAAACAAAGAAAGCCAAAAAATTGTATAAGAGAAAAAGAACAGTTTACGATAAGTGGAGAAGAAGCTAACTTTAAATACATAGTAAAAAACTTGAAAATTAAATATAGCCCTGCTAAATAGTAGGGCTGTTTTTTTAGTTTAGAAAATGTTTAGATTTGATGATACAATTGCTGCGATATCAACGCCACCCGGAAGTGGAGGCATTGCTATTATTAGAATTAGTGGAGTAGAAGCCATTAAAATAGTGAATCAAATTTTTTCCGGAAAAATAGCTTTAGTAAAAGCGCAATCCCATAGAGTTTACAGAGGTTTTATTGTTGAAAACAATAAAGCTGACAAAAAGGAAATTGTAGATGAAGTATTGGTAACAGTTTTTCGTAAACCCCGCTCCTATACCTGTGAAGATGTGGTTGAAATTAGTTGCCATGGAGGCCACTATCTCTCACACAAAATTTTACAACTTGTTTTACAGAAAGGAGCGAGGTTAGCAGAGCCAGGCGAATTTACTCAGAGAGCCTTTTTAAATGGCCGGATGGATTTGTCCCAGGCTGAAGCTGTTGCAGATATAATTAAAGCCAAGACAGAAAGAAGTTTAAAGGTAGCCTTATCGCAGTTTCAGGGAAGGCTTTCTGAGAAGATTAAATACTTACGAAAAATTTTAATAGAGATTTGTTCTCTGTTAGAGTTGGAACTTGATTTTGCTGAGGAAGATGTTGAATTTGCTGATCGAAACACTGTTAAAGAAAAAATGAACACAATTGTAAGAACAATTAAAAGCATCCTGGAGACCTATGAAAAAGGACGTATTTTGCGAGAAGGAGCCAAGTTAGTTATTGTTGGAAAACCCAATGTCGGAAAATCAAGTCTTTTCAATGCTTTGCTCAGGGAGGACAGGGCCATTGTAACCGAGATTCCA
>CAZRER010000102.1:0-2662 GCA_964599525.1 uncultured Bdellovibrionales bacterium | reverse complement strand
CGACTTTAAGACTAGACTCTTCAGCAAGTGCCTTAGCAACTTTCAAAAAAAATATCGCCAATGAGAGATTTGTGGGAGGGGAAAACACAAAAGAGAATAAAAATATAAAAGAAAATTAAGATTATTATTTATGAAACAAGAAATTTGGAAAAACCCGCCAGTAATTAAAATTTATGAAGCGATGGGCGTTTTGGCGGATGAGCGAATAAAAAATAATAAAGAGGATGAATGGCGAGTTTATTCTTCTAGTAGGAACAAGTTTTATATTGTTAAATACAATAATGATTTTTCGGCTTTAATGAGTAATGATAACGGCTCATATTGGCAGGGGTATTTAGGTTACCCGATGATTGCTTTTTTAATGAGAAAGAATGTAATAAAATATAATCAAGAGATGGTTAAATTATTGCGGGGGATAAAGTGGAAAGATATTAATATGCAAAATAAAAATGATTATAATAAAACGATAGATTATTGCCTACAAATAGTAAAACAGCGCGGAGGAGATGTAAAAGAATTTTTAAAAGAAGTTGAAAATATTAAACAACAAATTAAACAGTTAAAAATAAGAAAACTAGGGAAAAGAATTAAACCGTCAAATAAATATTAAAATAAATAATTATTAAAAATAAAAATATGAAGACAAAAATTATTATAGGTTTGGGAATTATTGTTTTAACCTTGGTCGGAGCCTTTGCTTTCGGTATTGGTAGATATTACCAAAACAATGCTCAAGACAAGCAAGAGGAAACCAAAATTAAAGAAAACAATAAAGTTAATAAACAGGAAAAGAAATCTCAAACAGAAGAAGTAAAACAACAATTAAAAGATACGCAAGCAACAAATATGGAAGAAGAAATTACTGGAGATAGGAAAGTAAAAGCAAAATCTACTTTAGATAAATTTTTATTGAGTATTTATAATCCTCCCTATGCTTGGCGTCGCGGTCCTTATCGTGACAAAGATTTCGATTATTATCAAAAGGCAGGTTTTGATAATTTTTTGTGGGCTAGCGATGATACTAAATTAATGGCAGAAATACATAAATATCATTTTAAGTATTTTTTAAATGTTAGAGCTTTATTCCCAGAGGAAGGTCCAGGAAATATCGATTATTTAAGAGGAGTTAAAGATCCAGACGAGGATAATGAAACCTATAATGTCAGACCAGCAGTAGTGCCGGAAGCTTTGTTAAAGAAGCTAGATGCCTTAGTGGATAAATATAAAGATGATCCAGATTTGCTTGGTTATTGGGTTTGTGATGAGCCTTTTCCTTCTGCTTATAAAAATATAGCTAAAGTAATGGAAAGAATTAGACAAAAAGACCCCAAACACTATAGTTTAGTCAATATTGGTGATAATGAATATACTAATGAAAAAAATGTGGATAAGTTTTTGGAAACAACGAAGGCGAAAGTACTTTGTTTCGACCGTTATAATTTCTTCAATGGATTTGATAGGAATACACAATTTTTGCAACGATTAGGGATGATTCGTCGAAAAGCTTTAGAACATCAAATACCTTTTTATGATTTTGTGCAAGCCGTTGGCACCAATGGAACTAGTGCTAGCGAATTAGACTGGCGGACGCCAAATGTTAGTGAGATGCGTTGGTTAGGCTATCACACTTTAGCTTATGGAGCTCGAGGATTACTTTGGTTTCATTGGGATGCTGAAGATTGGGGTGTTATGCAAAATCCGGCTAGAAATAAAATTTATATAAGTCTACAAAAGGTAAATAAGGAAATAAAACCCTTGGGAGATGTGATGGCGAATTTGAAGACAGCAGATGTTTATCAAGTGAAAGGGGAGAAAATCATTGGACAAGTCAAGGAAGATGATAAAAAATTTATTTATCCAACAAACAATAAGGCTAGCTTAACAGTAGGAATGTTTAGTGGAAGTGATACAAAAGAATATTTTATGTTGGCAAATACAAGTTATCGTACCCCAGTTAATTCTGAGATAAAAATTCTCAAGATAATTAAAAATTTAGAAGTATTTAATCCAGAAACTAAAATATGGGAAACAGTAAGTATAAATACCAACCCCGACAACACAACTTTTACTCTAGAGCTAGAGAAAGGAAGTGGAAAATTGTTTAGGATGGAGTGATTATGTAGATATTGAGTTTGGTATAGTAGAGAATAAATCAAATTATAAAAAGCAAAATAAAAGAAATCAAAGAGGGTATGAGTGTGGTTTTATAAATTTACAGGAATAAAATCAAACGTGGTTAGTGGCGGGTTTTATAAATTTTGACCCTCGGCATTTATCTAGAGTAGCCTTGGTGAAGTTGGACACAGAGAGTGAGTAGCAAAAATAAAGATTAAATAAAAAAATATGCAAAAGGAAAAGGTTATTGGTTTAATTATTGGGGGAGTAGTTTTGATTGGTTTAGTCGTTCTAATGGTGGGTATTTTTAAGTTTGGGTTTCTTGCAAGAGAACAAAAACAGAATGTCGAGCAAAATACTATTGGCAAAAATGAAAGTAAAATATCTAAAGAAAATATTGATAAAAATATTAAGAAAAAAAAACGAATTTGGCAAGTGGTGGAAAATGATGATTCGGACAAAATTATGATTACCAGCAATAAATTACCCAAGCAACGGTGGGTAGAAGATGTAAGAGAATATCAACACGGTATTGATTTATTACAAA
>CAZRER010000101.1:0-2681 GCA_964599525.1 uncultured Bdellovibrionales bacterium | reverse complement strand
TTATTGTTATTGTCCTATCCTACTTTATCCAAATCCCATCCTCATTTTTAATAGTAAAATTATTGAGGGGAAATAAATAGATAGCGTAACCACTCACGCAACTAAACAATCTTCCAGCCCTAAGCTGACCAATCCCAACAGTTAGATATTAGATAGATACGTCAGTTTTATTTAAAATTATTAATAAATTTAATAATATGCTAATCAATCTTGGATTGATAATTTGTCTGTCTAAGGCGGATCCTGTCTTGGGCGGATAGATTTATAGGAGAGGGAACTATAAAGTATTATTAAATATTCATCGAAGACACTCATCATCATTTATAAGGTGCGAGTGATTATTACATCTTATTTGGGCATTGACAATTTCTATGGTAAAATATAGAAGTAGAAAAATAAAAAAGAAATTACTTAGGCTTTGGTGGTTTTTAAGTTGCTAACCTAAAAACCCCAAAATTACACAGCTTATTTTATTTTTATTTATAAAGCAAATAAAAATAAAATAAGCTGTGTAATTTAACTTTTTTACAAAAGAAATGTGGCGGTACGCAGATTTTATAATTGATAGTTTTTTGTGTGATTTAGATTTATTACTTTATTAATAATATTGTCACTACATTCTATAAACTCGGCTCTGTTCACTCTATCTGCAAACCGATAACTATTAACTGATAACTAAACATATGGATTTAAGCATAATAATTTTTATAGTTTTATTAATTTTAGTGGCGGTGGTCATTGTAGTTTTAATTGGCAAAAAAATAGCAGATCTGAAAAGTGAATTAAATAAGCCAAAAGATGAGCAATCTATAATGATGCTCCAACAGCAATTAAATCAGTTATCACAGACCTTAGATCAAAAACTTGCTCAGGCAAATAAATTGACACAAAAGCAAGCTCAGGAAAGTAGCAAATTTATGAGTAATGTTAGTCGAGAAAGTCGGGAAACTTTGGAAAATGTTACTAGGGAAAGCCGGGAATTATTGGCTAAGGTAACAGACCAATTTAATGAAATGAGTAAACATTCCCAAGCTTCAACCAGGGAAGTTGTTCATCGCCTAACAAAATTAGATGAAACCAATAAACAAGTTGTTGGCTTTTCAGAACAGTTAAAAGATCTGCAAAATATTTTGAAGAATCCAAAACAACGAGGAATTCTAGGAGAATATTATTTGGAGGAAACCTTGAAAAATGTTTTGCCACCAGGTGTATTTCAAATGCAGTATCCATTTAAAAATGGAGAGATTGTGGATGCGGTAATTTTTATTGATGAAAAAATAATTCCCATTGATTCAAAATTTAGTTTAGAGAATTATGAAAGGTTGTTAAAAGCGACAGAGGAGGAAGATAAAAAAATAATTGCTAGAAGTTTTAAGGAGGATTTAAAGAAGAGAATTGATGAAACAGCAAAATATGTTCGACCCGACGAAGGTACGGTTGATTTTGCTTTCATGTTTATCCCATCAGAATCAATTTATTATGACTTGCTAGTAAATAAAGTTGGCACAACGGAAATTACCTCTCGTAATTTAATTGAATATGCTTTTAAAGATAAAAGAGTAATTATTACTTCACCAACCTCTTTTTTGGCTTATTTACAAACAGTCTTACAAGGGTTAAAGGCAATGAAGATGAATGAAGAGACAAAAGAAATTCAAAAAAATGTGGAGAAACTTAGTCGTCATTTGCAAACCTACGAAGAGTATCATACTAAACTGGGTAAGTCTTTAAATACGGTGGTTAACCATTACGGACGAACCCAAAAAGAATTTGGAAAAATTAATAAAGACGTCACCAAAATTACCGAAGGAGAAGAGACTCTAAAAATTGAAGAAGTCTCAATAGAAAAGACACAAGTTCAATAATTTTTTCTTGACACATTTATTTTTTGGTTTTATAATAAAATAGTGGCTGAAGAATTGGCTAAAAAATATAAACTTCGTCATGAGTATTTTTAAAAAAACAGAAAAGAAAAAAGAGGGGGTAAATTCAGATTTGTCCCTTTTGTCTTTAGCCTGGGAGCTTGGCTATATGATTGCTATTCCCGTTGTGGTTCTGGCTGTTGGTGGGGCTTGGCTAGACAAGAAAATTGGAACTTCACCGTGGGTGCTTTTACTAGGGGTTGGCAGTTCGATTGTAATGACTTCTTTTATGGTGTATTCGAAAGTAGCAGGATTAATGAGCGACCTAGGAGGTGCTCAAGACAAAAACAATAAGAAAAAATAATTTGTACATTAATAAATTTGAAATTAGAAATTTGAAGTAAATTTGAAATTATTAAATTTTAAAAACTGATTATTATTGGCAGTGTAAGGGATCTTTCATAATTTTAGTTTGCGTTTTTAAAATTGGGCAATTTTTAGCTATTCATTTTAAATTTAAAATTTTAAATTTAAAATTGTACCTATTATTTTAATAGGTTATATGTTTAGTTAGTGAATTATCTAAAATATATTAATTTAAAAAACAGCAGAATGGAACAGGTACTTATTAAACCTTCATTTACTCCAGAAATTATTGCTAATATTGGTAGTTTTCCAATTACCAATTCTTTTTTAGTAACTATTTTTATTAGTATTGTAATTATTATTGTGGCTTTAATTATTACTAAGGTTTTAAAAAGTGGAAAGCCAGGTAATTTTCAGAACTTAATAGAAATGGTTTTTGAGGAATTACTGGAT
>CAZRER010000100.1:0-2717 GCA_964599525.1 uncultured Bdellovibrionales bacterium | reverse complement strand
AAGCTAAATTTGCCATAACAAAAACTGGAAATGTTGGTATTGGGACAGTTGCACCAGAAGCTAAATTACATGTTAAAAATAATGCCACTTCTATTGCAGCAAAATTTCAAAATACTTCAAACAATGGAACAGTTATGGAGTTAAACACTACAGGAGATAATTCTTCATTATTTTTACAATCCGACCATGTTTTTTCCAGCACAAATTTACATTTAGGGAATGATAGTAAGAATACTTATATAAGAGGTTCAAGGGTTGGAATTGGTACAACTTCCCCATCAGCTGGTCTTAAATTAGATGTGGAAGGAAAAGTAGGAGCAACTGAATATTGTGATCAAAATGGACAAAACTGTACTCCAATTACAGCTATTGGCTCCGACGGTTATATCGGAGATGCTCAAAATCATACAGCGGGAGGTCAATTAAATATGAACAATCATCCTTTAATTAATGTTAGCTACTTAAGTTTCAATCAAGGTTCTAATCACAGAATTTCGACCAATGCTAGTGGTTTAATATTTGACGGTGGGGATGGAACAGCTGATTTTCTAGTTTACGACGAACGAGGATATATAGATAATTTGGTTATGGGTTATGGCGGAGGAGCAACTTTAAGCACCTACGACTCTAACGAAAATTTAACCATTGACCCTCAAGGAAGTGGAAATATTATTTTAAATCCAGATAGTAATGGCGAGGTTGGAATAGGAACTACTACACCTAGTGCAAAATTGGATGTTAAAGATGGAGCAGTTTTGTTTGAAGGAACAAATGGTGGAACCCCAGTTTCTGGAGCTGGATCTCGTTTCATGTGAGTGCCATCCAAACAAGCTTTTAGGGTTGGTGCAGTAAATGGCAGCCAATGAGATAATTCTAATTTAGGAATAGGGTCAGTGGTCATGGGTGTTAATTCTAGTGCTAAAGGTGATTTTGCTCTTGCTGCTGGTTTTAATGCTACAGCTGACGGAAATACTTCTATCTCTTTAGGAAAAAACACTACTGTTAATTCTAATCAAGGCGGAATAGCCATTGGTAAAGAGATTACAATTGATTCTAACGCTCTATATTCAACTGGTATAGGTAATTATTTAACTGTTAATGGAATTTATTCAACCGCCATTGGTGAGCATTTAACAGCTCAATCAAGAAATTCTTTTGTCATCGGTCGTAATAATGTGGGAGCCGGAAATCCTTTACAATGAAAAGCCAACGATCCTGTTTTTGAAATAGGAATAGGAGCGGACAGTAGTAACAAGGCTAACGCTATGACAGTCCTAAAGAATGGAAATGTTGGAATTGGAACAACTACTCCGGTTACTTTATTACAAGTAGGTAATCCAGCAGATGGGACAGTGGCTCGGGCCAACGCTTGAAATACTTTTTCAGATAAAAGATGAAAAACAAATATCAGACCTATTAATAATTCTCTAAATAAGGTTTTATCTTTAAAGGGTGTCAATTTTAATTGGATTAATAGTGGTAAGCCAGCCATTGGTTTTGTGGCTCAGGATGTGAAAAAAGTGTTACCAACAATTGTTTCTGAGGACAAGGACGGATATTTGTCAGTAGATTATTCTAAAACCACACCAGTTATAGTGGAAGCTATTAAAGAATTATATTATCAGGTCAAAGATTACTTTATTAAGACTGACAAGAATAGGGAACTAATTAGAGAGCAACAGAAGATGATTGAAAAATTGGAAAAGAGAATTAAAGCTTTAGAAAATAAATAGTTTAAAGAAAAGAATAGGGAAAGGCGGAATTTGTGAAGCAAATTCCGCCTTTTTTGTGATATAATTTGGTAATTATATGTATCTAAAGTCATTAGAAATTAACGGATTTAAATCCTTCGCGAAAAAGGTAGATTTAGATTTTAAAACTAATATTTCGGCTATCGTGGGGCCCAATGGTTCTGGAAAATCAAATGTGGCCGAATCTTTCCGTTTTGCTTTGGGGGAGCAATCCATGAAATCCATGCGTGGAAAAAAAGGAGAGGATTTAATTTTTTCTGGTAAAACCGGCCGTTTGGGTCGGGCGGGAGTAAAAATAGTTTTTGATAATCAAGACAAGGGGTTAAATATTGATTATGATGAAGTCAAGATAGAAAGGGTTGTCTTTCGTGACGGTCTTAATGAATATTATTTGAATAATAATAAAGTTCGAGCCAAAGATATATTAGAATTATTGAATTCTGCTAATATTGGTTCTAGTGGTCATCACATTATTTCTCAGGGGGAGGCTGATAAAATTTTAGCGGTTAGTCCCAAAGAAAGAAAGGACATCTTAGAAGAAGCTTTAGGTTTAAAAGTTTATATTTCCAGAAAAAATGAAGCGGAGAGAAAATTATTAAAAACGGAAGAAAATTTAAAGGAAGTTAAAGTTAAACAGAGGATTAATGCACCGAGAATTAAATTTCTTTCTAGAGAAGTTGAGAAAGCTGAAAAAATTAAAAAACAAAAAACAGAGTTGGAAGAATTATACAGGATGTTTTTACCGGGGAAGAAGAAAGTAAAAACTCAGTTGGAAAATTTAGAAGAAAGATTGAGGATTTTTCGGAAAGAAAAAGAAAAAATAATTGAAGGAATTAATAGCAAAAAGGAAGAGCTAAAAAAAATAAATGAAGACAATTCTTTAACTCCAGAAACAAACAAAAATGAGCATTTAGAGAAATTGAAAAAAGAATTGGAGGATATTTTTTCTCAAAAAACAATCTTACA
>CAZRER010000099.1:0-2731 GCA_964599525.1 uncultured Bdellovibrionales bacterium | reverse complement strand
AGCCCTTAAAAATTGGATGGGAAGATTGCAGGAATTTGCTCTTATTAAATCAAAAGGCAGAACCAAAGGCACCACCTATTATGTGGACGCTACTCTTTTAAAGCGGCTTAATTTCAAAGGAAAAACGACTCTTCGAAAAATTGAACCCCACCGATTAAAAGAATTGATTAAAGAAGATTTAAGGATATATGGTGAAAGTTCTTTTGGAGATATTCATCAGAGAATTGGAAAGGAGATTCCGACCCGTTCTATCCGCAGCCAACTTAATAACCTCCTTATTGCAGAAGTAATTGAAAAAAAAGGTGGAACAAAAGGAACGAAGTATTTTTTGACGAATTTTTCAGAAAAAAACTGAATCGTCAAAAAAACGTCAAAAAAACGTCAAAAAAATTGTTAATACCATGGCCACACCATCATTTAAAGAAGACCACATCTCCCAAATCCCAGCTTTGCACTTTCTGCAAAATATGGGCTTGATGCAGCAATTATTAACGGGAAAGATTCGAGTAAAATAACCAAAATTCAAAAATTATGGCAGGAGAAAAATCACTTTTATCAGGAGAAGCAGGGCAGTTAATTACTAAAAGATTACTAAAACTTTGCGGTTGGGAAATTACAGAACATATTGATTTTCCATGTGAAAATGGCAAAAAGCATAAAGGGAAAAACTCTAAAGGCGAACGCCTTAACCATAATGTAGATGGTATTTTTGCTTACAAAAATCCTCTTGGACATGAGGAGCGAAAAATTCAATTTATATCATCCAAGCATACCCTCCTCAATTACAAGGATTTTTCTCCAACTAAAATCTACGATGCTTTGAGAGATTTATGCCAATGTATTAGTTGTGGAAAAACAAGTGCTAAAATAGAAGATGAATATATTTCAAATTTTGAAAATAACAATAAAGATAAAAACGAAGGAGTATTAACAATGCTTTCTTCTGATGAGAATGAACATCTTGAAAAAATTTCTATTGAAAAACTTGTTAAGGTCTCCATTCCATTAGAAAATTACGATGCTGTTTACTTATTCGACAATAACAGAGTTAGTTTTATTTATTCCATAATAAATAAAGCAAAACAATTATCAGATAGAAAAACTTATTCATTTATTTACCCCGATACTGGTTATAATGAAAACCCACAAGAAATTTCAAGCTCTGGACGAATACTCCCCATTGAAATTATCAAAAGCGATATAGTCCCAATTTTAGTCAAAAAAAATCAAAAAAATCTGGTCTTAATATTTTGTAATGACTTAATCGAAGAAAAATATCTTCAAAGGGTGATTTGGTTAGCACATAAACTTTGTGCTTTTGCATCAGAAATAAAAATTTTATTTCCCAACTATAATGAGACCACTCATAGAAGTATCGTGAACAAAGCCAAGCAGAAATTTCAAACAAGTGATATTATTACAAATATTGCAATCAAAAAATACAATTACATTCCCTTCACAGAAATAAAAGAAGATGAATGGGAGCAGGATTTTAAAGATGCACCAAGCGTAACCATCCTTCCTGATAATAATACTTTAGAGCCTCATCCAGAATTACAAAAAAACTTTAAAGAAATTTTACCCTTTGGAAGAATAATAAGACCCATGCTCGCTTCTGGAAATATAGTGGCAACTGAACTCAAAAAATTTTTAAAGCTCAAAGGGATTTTTGTAAAAGAAGCAAAGAAAGATGTAATGCTTCCCATACTATGCAATTTGATTTTATCCCCAAACGAACTGGATATGATTAGAGGAAATATTATCAAGAAAGAAGAAAAACCAAAACAAAAAATTAGAATCTCTAAATTAACAGGAGAAAAAGACAAAATCAAAAAGATAATTGATGGACTTAATCCGAAAATATTGAAGATTCCACTTTCTAATGGATGTACTCATGTATTGAAACCAGAATTAAAAAAGATAGGTGTTAACACTTATTTATTGAAAGTAAAAATTGAAAGAGAAAATACATCTAAGGACTTTTTGATTGGTAAAAGTCAGAGAGAGGGAAGCCTTAAAATTGAAATTAGTGACCAAGATATTCGCAGTAAATTAGAATATACATCTACGGATATACGAAAATTCATGAATATGGTTTGTGAGCATTTAGATTATTATTTGAAAGAAAAAAATGTAATAGATAAACCATCAAGGAAAATCAAATTTATTGATTTTATTTCTAATCTGGAACGAGTAGAATTCATGGTTAGTTTAAGCAGCTTAAAATATAGTAACATCTTTATTGAGAGTGAAATTAAGAATATAAGATTTTGCCCTGACATTAGGAAAAGAAAACTACCAATTGGTATTGAGGAATATAGTGGTAGTGTAAAAAATATGGATTTAAACCTGATAAATAGACTCAAACTTTTTGAAGATGAAGAAATAAAAGAAAGTATACTAATGTCAAGGATTAAAATTGAATATAAATTTCAATTGGAGGGGTCATCTGGATATTGTATAGGTACTATTCATTTTCCAAGTGCGCTCAATGCTAAATCTCCTGATTGGAGCGATGAATTAGAAATAACATTAGAATTAAAAAACACAAAAAGCCTGTACACTAAGATACCTACCAATAGTCTGCAAAGAAAATTATCTCAACGGCTAAGAGATTTAGTCATCACTAAATACCTTGGTAGCTATGATAATAAATAAGGTATTATAATTTAAAAAATTGCTGCCTAAAAAAAACAAGCTTCTATGCAGCAATTATAAACAGGAAACACGA
>CAZRER010000098.1:0-2798 GCA_964599525.1 uncultured Bdellovibrionales bacterium | reverse complement strand
AACAACAGTAACAATAGTGGCGCTAACAATAACAACGCTAATAATACTAATAATAATTGGATAATAGGCGCTTCTTTGTTGATGGTTTTTATAGTTGGGGTTTTAGTGGGTGGTGGGATTTATTATGTGATAAATAAATCTTCAAAGTCACCGGTTGATTTTACGCATCTTTCAAGGAATATAAATATTTCTCAGGATAATTCAAATGATATTTTAGAGCAGAAAAATGATAAATTGTCCAATAGATTGCCTGATAAAGTATTGGAGGAAGGGCATGGAATTGATGGGGCATTAGGATCTTCTGCTTTTAATATAAATAATTCTTTGGATGGTGAAATCGCTAAAGGAGATATTCAGTGGTTTACGGCTAGAGACATCAAGCAGGGAGATCTTCATTTAACTACTGCTAGTATTACCAACGGTTGTGATAACAGAATCCCTAATAATAAGTGTGATCTTAGTAAAGTAAAATCATCAGGTGGTGTACAATATTATTATATAGGAACAGTTGTTTCTGGGAAGTATAAAGATATGAGTGTGGTTTTAATTAAAGCTACTATTTATGGTTATCCAAAATTCTTTTTAGTGTTGAGTGATTGGAATAAAGTGGTATTTATAGCTGATAATTTAGAAAAATCAAAGTGGATTAAACAACAAATTGAAAATGTTTTTGTCGGTGGCTCTCTAGACAAAATAATTTCTAATATAAAAATTGCTGACTTAGATTACCCAGATCAATTTATTTGGACTAATAAAAACGGAAGGAAAATTAGTTTTATAAAAAATAAATATGATCAAGCATTTTTTGTGCCAGATAAATTGAGAGAGGCATTTACGCACCCACAATATGGTAAGGTGTTTGTCACTAAAAGTCAATTTATTGGCAATAAACAGCCAACTAAATTTTATTGGAATAGATTTCTACGTTTTAATTCGAAGGAAAATAAGTTTGTAGAAAATTATCTGGATATTTTTAATACTGGTGACTTTTATATTCAGGCTCCAGATCAGTTAGCCCTAAGTTACAAAATGATTCCTGACATTTTTCAGGACAATAAAGATAAGAATGAAACTCACGGTAAATTAATGGTTACATGGAATGATGATCGGAGTAATGACATTGAATATGGTTTTAATTGTGCTGGTCTTAGCGCTTGTGATGTAACCGAAGCTATTGATTTCAATGATGATTTAACAGAAGTTGGTGTTTTAGATAATGGAGATATTTTATATGGTTTTAATAATTACACCACACCATATTTCCAAAAATTATACAATAATGATTATTGGGTTAAAGATGGGAAAAAGAAAAATATTCAGGAGTTTTTAGCAATGAATCCACAAGTTTTTTGGAAAGATCCTTTTGGAAGGTTATTGGCTTTAACTAGAAGTGATATTGTTTCTCCAGCAGAGATGGGCAAACCGGTCATCTATCTTTACCCGGAAAAGCCAATGGATGTCAATGTACAAGTTGAACCAAATGAGGGGATAAGTGTTTCTGAACCGAAATATTCTATTGGCGGTTGGAATGTTTTTGCTAGGCCAAGCGGAGAATTGACTTTCGCTGGTCAGAAATATCCATACTTATTTTGGGAAGGATCTAGTGATGTTAGCTATCAGCAATCTGAACGAGGCTGGGTGATAGCGAAAAAAAATCTTAATCAATTTTTTGATGATAAACTAAAAAAATTAGGCTTAATTCAGAAAGAGGTAGATGACTTTAAGGAATTCTGGCTTCCAGAGATGACTAAACATAATAAGCCGTATTATTTTATTACTTTTTTACCGCAAAGAAAAATTAATCAATTAGCTCCACTAACCATTACTCCAAAACCGGATACTATTATTAGAATAATGATGGACTATAGGGAGTTAGATAAATATGAGGAAGTTGTAGGATTTAATATTAAAACTCCTCGTCGAGAAGGATTTACGGCAGTGGAATGGGGCGGAATGCTAAAATAGATTTTAATTTTCAAATATTATGCGCAGAATTTTAGTCGGTGGATTGGCACTTTTTTTAGTCGGAGTTTTTTTGGGATATTTTTTCTATCAACAACATAATGATAAAACTAAATTTGGAAGGAATGGGTTTTTAAAGAGTGTTGTAAATAATGATAGTCAAGAAAAAGATAGTAAATTAAAAAAACATAATAAGTTGCAAGTTAGTTCTTTTATTACTCCCCACCATTTACTGGCTGATAAATTAATAAATGATATTTTCTCTGAAGTCGCTCAGCGCAATAAAAAACAAAAAATAGATAGAATTGTGTTGATTAGCCCTAATCATTTCAATATTGGCAACGCGGGAATTACCATTAGTGACGAAGAATTTTCTTTAGAAAACAATAAAATAATACACAGTGACCAGAAAGCAGTGGAAAAAATTTCTAGCTTAGATTTTGTGTATAAAGATAGGGATGCTTTTTTTAAGGAGCATGGTATTAGGGGGTTGCTGCCATTTGTGAATAAATATTTTTCTGACATTCCAATTGTGGCGATTATGGTAAAAGATGGTGTGAGGAAAGGGACAATGGAACAGTTAGCTCAAGCGGTTAATCAATTAGATGGTAATACTTTGGTAATTTTATCAGCTGATTTTTCTCATTATCTTTCTCAAACAGTTTCTAACTGGCATGACCAAAAGGCAGTTGATGTTATTGTCAATTTTGATTATCCCGCAGTATATAATTTAGAAATAGACTGTAATCCTGGTTTGTATTTTCTATTGAAATTTTCTGAATTGCAAAATTACAAAAAAATTGCTTGGGTTAATAATTCTAATTCTTCTACTATTT
>CAZRER010000097.1:0-2957 GCA_964599525.1 uncultured Bdellovibrionales bacterium | reverse complement strand
CTGGAAATATAAATATTAGTGGCGGGAAAAGGAAACCATCAATTATTGATAAAAACCCAAAATCAAAAGGAAAGCATAATTTCCCATACGGACAATGTACTTGGTATGTTGCCCAACATCGATATATTCCCTGGGGTGGAAATGCTGGTACTTGGTTATACCATGCTAGGGCTTATGGTGCCAAAACTGGAAAGACACCAAAAGTTGGAGCAATCGTAGTAACTTCAGAGAGTTGGTATGGACACGTAGCTATTGTAACAAAAGTAAAGGGCGGAAAAATTACCATAAAAGAGATGAATTATAAAGGCTGGGCGATAGCCAGTACTAGAACACTTTCAGCAAGAAGTAGAGTGATTAAGGGATATATTTATTAAACCCTACGAAAATACAAATCTACTACAAATATACAAATACATAATTTACCAGGGTAATTTGTGAAATAATAGTTTTGAGATTTACTCTTGAGTCAGTTCTAAAAAATTCATATCTAAAAAAACCGCGGCGAAGCCGCGGTTTTGTTTTTTTGTTTAATATAAAAACAGTTTCTTATTTATCAACACTGAAATCCAACACTCCTATCCACTCGCTAGCTAAAGGTCCGGCCTTAACGCCTACAAGCCACGACTACGTCGTAGCGGCTTTGGACAAGGCCAGACCTTGCTTGCAGTTTTTTTATCTATCTTTCCTCTCGGAAACGATATTGAATAGCCTCGGCCAGGTGAGTTGTCGTAATATTTTTCACTCCTTCCATATCAGCGATTGTTCTAGAAACTTTCAAAAGCCTATGATAACCCCGTGGAGAAAGTCCAAATTGTCTAATGGCATTTTTTAAAAGAGTTTTTTCCTCTTCGCCAATGACACAATACTTTCTAATCATTTGACTATTCATTTCAGAATTAGTAACGATATTTTTTGACTTTAATCTGTCAGATTGTCTTTTCCTAGTTTCTATAACTCTTTGGCGAATATTCTTACTACTTTCCCCAAGCTCATTAGAAGATAATTTTTCAAATTTTAATCTTGGTACTTCAATATGCAAATCAATACGATCCATAATTGGTCCGGAAAGTTTGTTCTTGTAACGAGCAAGTTGGTGAGGAGCACAGGTGCAATGTTTTTCCGGATCAGTAGCATTTCCACAAGGGCAAGGATTCATCGCGGCCACCAAAATAAAACTAGCTGGAAATTCAATACTTCCTTGGGCTCGAGAAATAAAAACAGTGCCATCTTCCAGTGGCTGTCTTAAGCTTTCAATTACTTGACGAGGAAATTCTGGAAATTCATCCAAAAACAGAACTCCACGATTAGCCAAAGAAATCTCCCCAGGCTTAGGAAAAGTTCCGCCACCAACTAGGGAGACGGAAGAGGCACTATGGTGGGGAGCACGGTAGGGGCGTTGTTTAATTAAGGGTTGGTCTCCATTGGTTAATCCCGCGATAGAATAAAGTTTTGTTACTTCAAAGGCTTCATCAATGGTCAGAGGGGGCATGATTGACGGAAGAGACTTGGCTAGCATTGTTTTGCCACTTCCCGGAGGTCCAGTTAATAAAATATTATGACCACCAGCTACAGCAATTTCCAAAGCTCGTTTAACATGTTCCTGCCCCTCAATAAATGAGAAGTCGTGGGGATGTTCAATTTCTTCTAAATCATCGGAGAAATTAAATTTTTTCTCTAAAGGTTTAATCCTTTTTGTATTTTCTAGGTGATCTACCAATTGTGTGAGTGATTTCACGGGGTAAACCTCTATATTTTTAACAATGTTTGCCTCCTTAGCTATTTCAGCGGGAACAAATATTTTCTTAAAACCCTTTTCTTGAATAGACATGGCAATGGGTAGGAGCCCTTTTATTTTTCTTAAACGACCATCAAGAGCTAATTCCCCTAAAAAGATTGATTGTTCAGGAAGTTTTTTAATTTGGTTGGAGACGCGTAAAATTCCCAGGGCAATTGGAAGGTCAAAAGACGGGCCTTCTTTTTTTAAATCGGCTGGAGCAAGATTAACCGTAATACGACCGAAAAAATGTGGTGGCTGATAACCAGAATTTTTAATAGCGCTGGAAACCCTTTCTTTAGCTTCTTTAACAGCAGTGTCCGGTAAGCCAACTGTCGTAAAAACAGCCTGACCAGGAGAGGTATCGACTTCAATTTCAATTATTTTTCCTTCCATTCCATAGGTTGTAGCGGAGAATAGTTTTGAGGACACAAGATTAAGTTTCAATTTTCAATTTAAAATTTTTAAACAATTTTCAATTAAAAAAATAGTTAATGATTAAAGTATAGTTTAATTAGTTAAATATTTAATTTGTTTTTAATTATAAAAATATTCTAGCTCAGTACTTTAGCATAAATTATTTGAAGATAAATGTCAAATTTTTATAAAGTCATCTCGCACACCTTTAAGTAATAGTAGATATCTTTGATAAGTACTTAATAATACTTTAAAGTTCTATTTCCTACGAACCTACAAATCAACTACAAATCTACAAATGCTAGTTTACTTTTGTGAATTTATATTTGGGAGGGATGTTGCTTATCGATATTATTTTAGGAATTTACGATTTTAGGAAGTTAGTAGTTAGAGAGAGTGAGTATGTTTTTAAATTGAATTAAAATAATTTAGAAATCTATAGAGTTGTTTATTTTACTAAAAACTATTTTGTATTTTTGATTTCTTGCCAGATGAAAATTATTACACCAATGGTTATGAAAGTGTCGGCGAGGTTGAAGACGGGAAAGGTGTGGCCAATAAACGGAATGGAAAAAGGAAAAATAATGGAAATAAAATCAATTACACAACCTAAATGTAGGCGGTCAATAATATTACTAACAGCCCCGGCGGTAATAAGTAGAAGCGAATAAGGGAAGTTGGTTTTTTTAAAATAGTAAATTAAAAATCCTAAAGCCAGCACAATAAATAACCAAAGAAATACTCCCCGAAGAGGAATAGACCAGGA
>CAZRER010000096.1:0-2975 GCA_964599525.1 uncultured Bdellovibrionales bacterium | reverse complement strand
TTTGTTCTTTACAATTTAGTCTTTTAAGATTTTATAACTCTCAAAAATTGAATCATAGATAAAATCTTCTAATAAAAGATAGTTTTGATTTAATTGAGCTTGACGAAGATATTTGTAATAAATTCTTTTGCGAGAATTTTGTACTAATATTGGAGGCATATTTTGTTGTAAGGCCATCAAATGCATTAAAATTCTACCAATTCGTCCATTACCATCACTAAAAGGATGTATTTGTTCGAAGGTGGCATGAATAGTGGCAATGTGTTTAATAATATCTTTTTGATTTGTGTTTATATCTGATATTAGTTTTTGCATTTTTGTAGAAATAGTTTGCCAATTTGATGTAGGCACATTGGAACCGACAATTCTAACTGGATGGGTGCGATAGATACCGGCATTATCCAAAATCCCATTCATTAAAATGGAGTGTAGTTTTAAAAGTAAATTCCCATCTATAGTGAGCTGTTTGGATTGAAACCAATTATCAAAAATATAATTTAAGCAAGTTTGATGATTTTTTGCTTCTAATTGCTCAGTAATAGTTTTTTGAGGAAGTGAAATATTATCAAAAATTATTGATGCTGTATCAGCTTCTGTTAAAGTACTGCCTTCTAAGCTATTAGTGTTGTAAGTTAACGAAAGAATTAAATCATTTTTGATATCTGGGCGGGATGATAAAATTTGTTGAATATTAGGGTATTTATTTTTTAGCTTAAGGAGCTGTTTGTGTTTGGTTAATAATAATGAAGGTAAAATTTCTTTTTTCCCAGATACATAAAATTCATAAAGATTATTGATGATTTTTTGTTTTTTGATGTGAGGGGTGGAGCGATTATTTATCCAGCTGTTAATAGTAGCGAAAGAAACACCTATTTCTTTAGCTAAATTTTGCTGAGATAAATAAGAGACCTTTTGAATAGCTTTTAATTTTTGAGAAATTGATAATGACATAATTTTAGATAAATATTTAAACTTTATATAAAGTTTATCTTTTATATAAAGTTTTGTCAAGTAATATAAATCAATAAATCTGTCCGTGAGTGTGTACTCACGCTGATGAGTCGGAAACGACGAAACAGTACTGCTTCGCTATCGCTTCGCAGTCGCGGAAGGATGCGGATTTGACGCGGAAGGGCGCGGAAAGATTATTTATTAATTATAAATGATGAATTGTAATTTATAAATAATAAGCAGACAATAAAATTTCTAGTTGTTATGTAGATTAGAAAATAGTTCTTTACAATTAAATACTATTGACAAACCAAATTGGTCGAAAATAAACTTGGCAATCTTTGTATTGTTCATCTTTGATAACTGACCAATTAAGTACATAAGCTTCTTTGGGTTTGTATTGGCGAATAAATGATTTAAGTCCAGATGGAATAGTTTTTTGGTTACCGCCTTTAACTTCAATTGGGGTTAGTATATTTTCTCGTTTGAGGATTATGTCTACTTCTTGTTGACGAACTGTTCTCCAAAAAAGTAATTCTTCGATAGGTTTTTTATTTTTTTCAAACTCCATCATAACTACATTTTCTACTAGATGTCCAAAGTCTGGTGTTTGTGCCGGAGCTGAAAAAATATTTAGAAGTACATTTCGCAAGCCACTGTCTATGAGATAAATTTTAGGAGATTTGGTAATTTCTTTGATTTTATTGGTAAAATATGGAGAAATTAGTCTAAGGACAAAAGTGTTTTGCAATAATTCTAATCTATTAACTACAACATCTCTACCTAACGCACTGTCCCTGGAAAGATGGTCAATAGATAATGTAGCGCCAATTTGTCCAGCTAGAAGACTTAAGAGCTTTTTTACTTCCAAGGTATTAGCCTTATAACTCCAAAGTTTAATATCTCTACTTAAATAAGAATCAATTAACTCATTGAGTATATTTATTTTGTCGGTATTATTATGAGTTAAAACAACGCTTGGGTATCCACCCCAATTGGCAAAATTTTGAAACTGTTCATTAATGGTTGTAATTGCATTATTTGACGTAGTAATATTTTTTGAAAATAAATTGAAAAAATTTAATTTATTGTCATTAGCAGTAGATTGCCACTCTAAAAATTCGGTAAAGCTAAGTGGAAATATAGGTATAACTATTTTTCTACCAGCCATTGATTCATCAATGTCTAAATACCAAGAAGCTGAGCCAGTAATAATTGGTTTTATATGTTGATAATGATCATGAATTACCTTTAAGGTAGAGCCAATATTTTTAGCTTGTTGAAATTCATCAATAAAAAGATAATATTTTTTAGAAGTGTCTTTTGGTAGGCTATCAATAGCAGTTGCTTGTTGTGACCATATATTTAAAGCATTTGTTTGCTCTAAATCAAACCAAAGAATTTGATTGTCAGAAATGTTTTTTTCAGTAATTAATTTTTCTTTAATCATTTTAAGTAGGGTGGTTTTACCAACTTGACGAGGTCCATTGAGTAATACAATGCGGTCATCATCAATATATTTCCATATTTTACTGAAAATTGTTCTGTTTTTAAACATTTTTTGCATATTTTAAGGTTTAAATCATAGATTTATGTAGATATTTTTAGTATATACTATTAAAAATATTTGTCAAATTAAACAAATCTGTCCGTGAGTGTGTATCTATATTATTTGAATTGTATGTAAAATCATCGATCTATAAAATTTGCGTATCACCACACCTATTTCATAGAGGAGTTAAATTACACATCTTATTTACTAAAAACACATGGAGTATTTATTTTATCTAAATAAATTACTTTTTTTAAAGTTATTTTTTTAAAGATAAAGTTCTCTCTCTAAAAAATACTCTGTGTGTTTTTGGTTGATAATTGTGAATATAAAAGGTTTGGCCTTTCGCTCCGCATTCGCGTCGCTCTTTATCTTTATTGCATTGTGAATGGATAAATGCTGGCCAGACCTTACTCGCTTTTGCTTTTTTTATATTATTTAAAAGAAAGATAAATGGTTATCTTGTATTTTC
>CAZRER010000095.1:0-3062 GCA_964599525.1 uncultured Bdellovibrionales bacterium | reverse complement strand
CCAGAATCCTGCTAGATGACTCGACTACTCCTTCTTGAACAGTTCTGATTTGACTCCATATAGTATAGCACACTTCCCAAAAAAGTCAATGCCTATAAATTCAATTTAATATTATTTTACTACAACCCTAAGTAAATAAAGAAATATTAATCTAGTTTTTTCTTCGATACCTAGAAATATTCAAGACAATTCCAACGCCAATTAAAAGAAATACTAAAGAGGTTGAGCCATAACTTATAAAAGGCAAAGGTATTCCCGTCAAAGGCATTAAACCTATGATAGCCATAATATTTATAAAAGCCTGAAAAATAATCCAAAGTGATACTCCTAAGATTAAAAAAGATGAAAATCTATCTGGAGCTTTTTTCGCTAACCTAAATCCTCTCAAAACCAACATCGCAAACAACAATACAATTATTATTGCTCCAACCATACCCATTTCCTCGGAAATAACTGCAAAAATACTATCTCCCACAACCTCAGGTAAATAGCTAAATTTCTGATGACTATGACCTAACCCAACTCCAAAAATTCCACCACTACCAACGGCAATCGCTGCCTGCTTAACCTGCCAACCTATTCCCTGGGGGTCAATACTTGGGTTCATAAAAGCTAAAAATCTATTCATTCGATAGGGTTCTAATTTTATCATTACAGCAAGCAGTCCTATTCCAACTGATATTAATCCAGCAATATGCTTTAATGATGCTCCCGCCAAAAAAAACATTGCCAAAGCTATAAACAAAATTGACCCCAGTGTCCCAACATCTGGCTGAAGGAGTATTAATACTCCAACAATTCCCATAGCAACTACAAACGGAATTACACTTTCGGAAAAGTCTTTGATAGATTTTCCTTTTTTCGCCAATAAAGCTGCCAAATAAATAATAACTGCTAGTTTTACCATCTCCGTCGGTTGAAACGAAATTGGTCCAAGCATAATCCAACGCTTTGCCCCCTTCAATTCTAATCCGTGAGCAGAAATTAAGACTAAAACCAAAGAAATAACTGCCCCTACAAAAAAGGGTGCGGCTACCTTCTTCCAGATTTTATAATTAATTTTGCTAACAACAAACATAGCGATCAGACCTGGTATTGCTCCATAAAATAACTGATGTTTAAAATAGTGATAAGGATCACCAAATTTAGATTGTGACACCGCTATCCCCGCTGATGATATTGCTACCAATCCAATGAAAAGTAAAATCAAAACCAGCCACAAAAATATTTTATCAACATTTCCAACTTGTATTTTATTCTTTCTTTTTCTTTTTTTTATTTTTGCCATTTCTATTTCGATAAAAAAATTAATCTTTTTAACATTTTAGCACATTAGCATATTAAACCATACTTTTAGTATGCCCATCTTTCAGATATTTAAACTTTCATCCCCAAATCATTCGACAGGGGTAAACCCTAAATCATTTGACGGGGTAAGTCTTTAACTTTTCATTTTCAACTTAACTTCCTACCTTCCTACTTTTCAACCCTCTAGACTGATCACCCGTTTAGAGTGGCTACCTTCGACTTTCGACCTTTGACTTCTTACGCTACTTCTTCATTATAACACTTCTCACAATAAACAATCAGACCATTAGGGGCGATCATTTTATTATTCATTTCACCTCCTCATACACTTTCTTTAAAAAATTTCGCCAATCTATAAAGTTATAATTTTTTAAATTCAAATTGAAATTACGATTGACTATAAAATTATCAAATTCAGAAAAATTATCAAACACTTTAAATATTTTTTTATCTCTAAACTTTTTGTATTTTACTTCTATGGCCATCTTATTTTTATGCGAGTCCACAATAAAATCAATTTCGCTTCCTTGTTGAGTTCGATAATAACTTATTTCTGTTAAGTCATATTTATGTACCAATTCCAAAAAAATAAAATTCTCAAAAACGGCTCCACTATCCGCTCGAAATTCCAATTCGTTAAAATCATTAAGTAGTGCATTGCGCAATCCTAAATCATAAAAATATATTTTTTTAGATTTCACGAGTTGAGAAATAGTATTAGAAAAATAAGGGGGTAAAGACACCACTAAAAAAGTATGTTTGAGAATATCAAAATATCTTTGGATTATTTTTAAGCTAGCGTCCAAACGATTCGCCACATCGGTTTTAATAAAAATATTACCAATCTGACTGGCTAAAACTTTAGTCAGCTTATTAAAGACACTTAGATTTTTAATTTCCGCTAAATTTCTAATATCCTTAGAAATATATAAATTTAAATAACTTTTTAAAAGTTTCTTTTTTACTTCAATGTTCTCTTCTAAAACAACCTCTGGCATCCCACCAAAAACTAAATAATCTTGCAATAGCTTATTGCTATTTTTAATTTGAGCAGGAGTCATTCTATTGGTAACTTGTAATTTATTTTTGCCTTGAAAAAATAAAGCCTCCAAAAAATTTAAGGGATACAATTGAAAATACATTACTCTACCAACTAAAGAGTCTTGTATCTTTCTTTTGATTTCCAAAGAAGACGAGCCTGTAACAAAAAACTTAAGCTTAGGATAATGGTCTACTAATATTTTCAAAAAATTAGCTGGGTTATCTAAATATTGAATCTCATCCAAAAAAACATAGGTTTTTTTTCTTTTATCTATTTTTAGATATTTTAATAAATTTCTCGGAGAAATATTAAAATCTTCTCGTAGATCCAAATCTTCTAAATCGAAAAAATAAATCTGTTTTTCAGTCACCCCATATTCTTTTTTTAGCTTTTTCTCTATCAATTTTAACAAAGTAGTTTTACCAACTCGCCTCATTCCACGCACCAAAATAGCCTCTCTTCTTTCAAGAAATGGTTCAATATCTTTGATAATGTCTCTATTAAACATCTTCATAATTTTATACCTAAAGGTTAATTATTATTAGTTTAACATATCTACCAAAAAAGTCAACCGACCGTTTAAACGGACACCCTATAAATATACATTCCTTCTACTTTTCAGCCGTTTAGGCTAATTACCCGTTTAGGGTGGCTATTTCCTACACCACCTCCTCCTGATAACACTTCTCACAATAAACAATCTCTGGACGAT
>CAZRER010000094.1:0-3065 GCA_964599525.1 uncultured Bdellovibrionales bacterium | reverse complement strand
CACGATCAAAAGGCAGTTGATGTTATCTCTAATTTTGATTATCCAGCAGTATATAACTTAGAAATTGATTGTAATCCGGGTTTGTATTTTCTATTGAAATTTTCTGAATTGCAAAATTACAAAAAATTTGTTTGGGTTAATAATTCTAATTCTTCTGCTATTTATAAAGAGGATTTAATTAATAAAAACACTAGTTATGTTACGGGATACTTTACTAAGAGAGTGGATAGTAAAACTAGTAATATTAATAAGAGTAGGCTAAGTAGTATTCTATTTCTGGGAGATTTAATGTTGGATCGTCACAATAGAATGTTGGCGGAAGAGTATGGTGTAGGTTATTTTACGGAGAAGGTTGAGCGGTTATTTTGGGGGCAGGATTTAAATGTGGTTAATTTAGAAGGTCCAATTACTAAAGAAAAATCGGTTTCAGTTGGTATGCCCATTGATGACCCAAATCATTTTCGTTTCACTTTTGATAATGAGCAAGCAATAAATTTTTTACAAGCAAACAGAATAAATTTAGTAAATATTGGTAATAATCATATTTTAAATTTTCATAATAATGGACTAAAACAAACAGAGGAATTTTTAGAGCAGGGAAATATTCATTATTTTGGCGACCCTTTAAATCCAAACAAAGCTTCTTTTGTTGAGAATATTAACGGACGGAAAATTGCTTTTGTAAATTATAATGATTTTGCTGGTCTTAGTAGCGATGGTATAATAGAAATAATTAAAAAAATAAAACCAACAGTAGATTTTTTAATTGTTTATACTCATTGGGGGAGAGAATATGAGTTAGTAGAAAATCAAAATCAAGAACAGCTGGCGCATAAATTTATAGATGCGGGAGCTGATTTAATTATTGGTTCCCACCCTCATGTGGTTCAACCCATAGAAATTTATAAAAATAAAGTTATTTTCTATTCTTTAGGCAATTTTGTTTTTGATCAGTATTTTTCTGAAGATGTAAAATCAATTTTAGGTGTGGGTGTTTTGCTAGGGAAAGATAAAATTGAGTTTAATTTAATTCCTCTTTATATGCAAAATTCTGGGCAATTGCAGTTAATGTCAAAACAACAAAAACAAAAATTCTTGCAGAATTTAATGGAACGGTCTAAAATAAACAATACCCAAAAAGAAGAAATTTTAAACACGGAAAAAATCAAAATGGATAATTAAAAGACAAACAGTACCGTGAACTGTGAACTGATAACTGCGAACTAATTATATTCTAGACGATGGTGAGTCAAAAGTCTGCTAAGTCGTAAAGTTAAGGTTAGTGAGCAAGGCCAGGCCTTAGTTATTCCTATTGATTTATTATCAACAATAGAGTAAGCTAATTTATAAGAGGGTGTACTGGCACTGTATATCATTATGGTGCTTGTTTGACAATTTATTCAGGGGGGAGGGGAAGGATATGATTAAAGAGAAAGGCGATGAAGTTCATTCTCTCGGGCAAGTAGTTGAATTTGTTGGGAGACGGTGGTATCCTCGCGGAAATGTAATTAAAGTGTCAGACGATCTTCTCCTCGGAGAGGATGGAGATACCTTTGACAGTCTTAGGAACAAAATCAAAAAAGCCGGCAAAAAGCCGGTAAAAAAATGAGGAGGTAGCGAGATGGCTGAGATGGCTGGACTGAAAGAAAAAACGATGGCTTTAATTATCGAGTCTGGAGGATTGGAGATCAGGGATGTTGATAACGGTCAGGAGCCTTTTTTGTATTCAACTGGAAATCATGGTCCTGGGTATGTGGACATCAAGGGGCGAATTGGTTTCGATGAAGTTTTTGAAGCAATGGCAGAGTTGCTTTTTCAAAAACTTGTTGAAGATAATATTTGTCCTGAACTCGTTGTTGGAATGATGACGGGGGGTAGTTTGCCGGGTTATCGGATAAAGCAAAAATTGGCTGAATACTTTGGCAAGCGTGTTGTGTATATTTATCAGCGTGGAGCCAGAAAGGTAGGGGGGCATTTGGAGCTTGATACTGGGGTTAGAGATAATCCTTATATCAAAGTTGCTTGTGATACCTTAGTAGTTGAGGAGCTGGTAAATTTTGCTGGTACCACGACTAACGGTGTTCTTTATGAAAGGTCAAAAGGACGGAAGGTTGACCATGCTGCGAGTATTTTGTTCTACGAGAATCCGGTGGCAGTTGAAAGACTCAAGAAGAATAATATTCAACTGCATTATCCCATTGGGTTAAAAACAGACTTGTTACCTTTTGCCGCAGACAACGGTTATGTATCAGCTCAAAAAGTTCAATTGTATCTTAATTTTCTTGAGAATCCAAAAAGATGGAACGAGTCTCGTGGATTTAAATTTTACGGATAGGGGGCAATTATGAAAAAGAAAAAATTGCCAAGTTTCTTCCTAGCAAATGACGCTCAATCTGCAACAGAGTTTTGGGCAAAGATGAGGTTAATTGCTACGGTTGGCAATGGCTATGGTGTTAAAATTAACCTTGATTTAGCCATGGATAATTCGTTTTATCTCATCGAAACTGTGGCGAGTAAATATCCAGTATTTGTGGATATGAAAATGTGGAACGGTAAGAGAACCATGGCTGCCGTTATTCAGCGACTTGCCGATTATGGGGTTGCAATGACGAATGTTTGGGCCCAAGCAGAGGATATGTTAGAGCTGGCGGTTGATGTAGCCAGCAACACGGAAATGTCCTTGTTTGGCTTGACCGTACTTACGCATTACAATGACCAATGGTGTCGTAAGTATTACAGGAGGAATCTCAAAGATACAGTTCGTCTTTTGGCAAAAACATCAATGAAATTTGGTTGCGATGGGTATATTTTGCCAGGCACAGCTTTGTCTTCAGTTGCAGATTTACCTGGGTTAAAGTTTAATCCGGCAGTTCGTCCAGGTTGGTTTGGGGATCCTCAAGCTAATTTTCAAAAACAAATAATGTCTCACACAGAAACAATAAAAAATAGGGCAGATATTGTTTCTTGTGGAAGTCCAATTTTTCAGTCGGAACATCCGGCTGGAGCGTTGAGGAGAATTTTATCTGAAGTAGAAGAGGCAAAAAAAACGCGATGAAACAAAGGAG
>CAZRER010000093.1:0-3076 GCA_964599525.1 uncultured Bdellovibrionales bacterium | reverse complement strand
ATCGTCCAGAGATTGTTTATTGTGAGAAGTGTTATCAGGAGGAGGTGGTGTAGGACATTTTGTAAGTTTCATTGACAAAATGTCCAGTGTAGTGTAATATGTTAATATGCAGTATATTAAGAGAAAAATTGAAAACGAAGTTAAAACATTAGCAAGGGAATTTCCTATTGTGGCTATTTTGGGTCCGCGTCAATCTGGAAAATCGACATTGGTACAACAACTTTTTAAAAAATATAAATATATTACTTTAGAAGATCCAGATATTCGTAAACAAGCATTGAATGATCCACGTGGCTTTTTGTCTGAGATCGGTAGAAGAGTTATTATAGATGAAGCACAAAAGGCTCCAGAATTATTTTCTTATTTACAAACGGCTAGTGACAAACATAATATTTCTGGTTCATATATTTTAACTGGTTCTCAAAATTATTTATTGTCAGAAAAAATTTCGCAGTCGTTAGCTGGTAGAATTGGTATCGCAACTTTATTGCCATTTTCAATGGAAGAATTAAAAAATCAGATAAAAGACGATGAATTGAATGAAATTTTAGTACGAGGTTTTTATCCTAGAATTTTTGATAAAAAAATTAGAGCTACTTCTTTTTACAAAACATATATGGATACTTACCTAGAAAAAGATATTCGTTTAATTAAAAATATAACTAAATATGATATTTTCCATAAATTTTTACAAGTAGTTGCCGGTAGAAACGGACAAGTAATTAATACTTTAGCCATTAGTAATGAATGTGACATTTCACATAATACTGTTAAAGAGTGGTTAAATTTATTAGAGAGGAGCTATATTATTTTTACGGTAAGACCTTATTTGAAAAATTTTAATCGTCGCATTACAAAGAAGCCAAAAATATTTTTTTATGACACTGGTCTGGTTTGTTATTTGTTGAATATCCATAATACAGAGCATCTTAAAATACATCCTTTCAAGGGGTCTATTTTTGAAACTTTAATTATTTCTGAGTTCGTTAAAAATAATTTTAATTTAGCTCAGAATAGAGAATTTTATTTTTGGAGAGATAAACAACAACGAGAAATTGATTTAATAATTCAAGATGGTCCGCAAATAAAAATTCTAGAAATTAAATCTGGGCAAACAGTTAGAGACGATTTTTTTAAACATTTAAATTATTTTGCCAAATTATCAAAAGAGACGAAAGAACAGTTTATTATTTATACTGGGCCTAATGAAACAAAAGCTAATGAAATAAAAATTAGAAATTGGAGAAATATTTATAAAATTTAAAATAAAAAAAATATGAATTCAAAAACACCAAAATTTGATGAGGCGATAGGGAAAATTTTAGATGATTTAAGACCTCATACTAGACAATGCCGAGAATGTCAAAATAATTTTGATATTGTGGCAGAAGATATTGAATTTTATAAAAAATTCAAAGTGCCAGCACCAACCTTGTGTCCACAGTGTCGTATGCAACGTCGTCTAGCTCATCGAGTTATTCTACCAATCTTTTATAAAAAAACTTGTTCGGCTCCTGGACATCAAGAAAAAATAATTTCTTTTTATTCTGAAAAAAATCCTATTAAGATTTATGATGACAAATATTATATTTCTGATCAGTGGGAAGCAAGTAATTATCAAAAAAAATATCAAGATAACCAAAATTTCTTCCAACAATTTCATAATTTTAAATTATCAATTCCTCATCAAGCATCTTCACGAGATTTGAATTCCATTAATTGTGATTATACGGTGTCAGGAAATAATTCTAAAGATTGTTATTATTCCGCGACAACTATTGACTCCGAACATGTTAATTTTTCTGTTATTACTGTCAATAGCAAATTTTGTTATGACGTTGCAGATGTTGACAATTCTGAGAATTGTTATGACTCTATTTATCTTAACAATTGTTATCAAGTAAAATATTCTCGAGAAAGCTCTCATTGTTTAAATTCCGCTTTTTTATTTGACTGTCGTGATTGTTCTGATTGTTTTATGTCTTCTAACCTAAGGCATAAAAAATATTATTTTTACAATCAACAATTGTCTAAGGAAACTTATTTAAAGAAAATAAAACAAATAAATTTAGGTAATAGAATAGTAGTAAAAAAATTAAAAAAAGATTATCAAAATATGCTACTGAAAAAAGCAATTCATAAAAATGTAAATAATGAAAAAATTAATAATTCTGTAGGAAATTTATTAAGAGAAGTTAATAATTGTTATTGGGCAGTAAGAGTATTCGGGGGTAGTGAAAATTTACGTTACGTCTCTAATGGACACGGATTAAAAGATGTAATGGATGTTTTTGGGGCTATTAAGGTAAGTCGTTGCTACGAATCGACTGGTATTGGTGTGGATAATGATAATCTTAAATTTTCTATTATGATTAGAGGTGGATCAAATTTAGAATATTGCACAGATTGCGTTAATTGTTCTGATTGTTTTGCTTGTGTTGGCTTAAAGGATAAAAAATTTCACATTTTTAATAGAAAATATCAGGAGGAAGAATATTGGCAAGAAATTGATAGAATTAAGACTTCTATGTTATCCAAAGGAGAGTATGGAGAATTTTTTCCAATTAAAAAATCAATTCATCCTTATCAGGATTCAGTGGCTTCTACTGAATATTCTTTGGATGAAAGAGTGGTAAAAGAAAAAGGTTGGCATCAAGCAGAAGAAGTGGAGTCTGATCTAGATTTATCTAAAATAAAAATAATAAATGGGGAAAATATTCCAGCTGATATTTCACAGGTGGATAAGTCTATCTTTCAAAAAGCGATTATTTGCTCTCAAACTGCAAAACCATTCAAAATAACCTCTTTTGAATTTGATTTCTACAAAAAGCATAACATACCACTTCCAACAATCCATCCTTTAGAAAGAATTAAAACCAGGGATAAGCAAAAATATAATTTTACTTTGTATCAAGATTATTGTTTTAGATGTAAACGTAAAATAATTTCTGCTCATAATCCAGATAGAAAATTAAAAGTTTATTGTGAGAAGTGTTATAATGAAGAAGTAGCGTAAGGAGTCAAAAGTCTATAAAGTCAAAAGTCTATAAAGTCTGTAAGGTATAAAGTATAAAGT
>CAZRER010000092.1:0-3194 GCA_964599525.1 uncultured Bdellovibrionales bacterium | reverse complement strand
ATGAAATTAAACAAACCAACTACGCTGGTAATTTCAACAATTTGTTGGTCGGTAAAATTTTCTTTCATTTGTGTCATCAGCTCGTCATCAATTTTATAGGCAGCATTATTCACCGCTTTGGCATATTCGATGGCTAAACACTCTTTGTTATTACAAACTTTTTCAATATCAGATAAAGCACCTTCTTCTAATCCCAATGCAGAAAGTTGCACCTTAGAAACACTAACACAATATTCACATTTATTTAATTCTGAAACCACAAAAGCAATTTTCCATTTCAATAATTTGTCAGTTGGAGCATCGTCCATTAATGATTTAAAAAGGCTAAAAAACCCAACTAGGGTATCTTCACAATTGGCCATTACTTTCATCCACTTAGGGACTTTTCCAGCCTTAGCTTTCATTCCTTCAAAAATTTCCTTAGCTTTTCCGGAGACTTCCTCTTCAGAAACTACTTTCACCACTGGTGCATTTAATTCATTCATTGTTTTGTTTTTAATTATTATTTTATATTTATATTATAGCATTAAAATTGTTTTTGAACTAGTAGTGTGGTATAATAAGGAAAAACTTATTTAGGGTTTTTGGTTTTTATTTCTCATCAAGCTTTCCAGGTGCCATTTTCTACCTAATGTTCTTCCTTTCTAATTATTAATAAAAGGGTCAGAACATGCGTTCGAAAATAACACCTGGAAAGCTTGATGAATAGGGGGATATAAAAAATAACCTTAAACAAGCTGTAAAAAAGTAAAAAAAGATTATGATTGGAAAATTAAAAGGTGTAATAGATTTGGTGAAGGAGAATTTTGCTATTATTGATGTTAATGGGGTTGGCTATCGGGTGATGTTAAATGAAATTGCTTTGGATAAACTCGCTAAAGATGAGGGTGGACAAATTTCATTGTTCATCCATACTAATGTTAAAGAAGATCATATTCATCTCTATGGTTTTTTGTCGATGGAGGAATTAGAAATGTTTGAATTGCTTTTATCTGTCTCAGGAATTGGACCAAAAGCTGGCTTGGCGATTTTGACTATTGCTTCGGTGGCAACAATTAAAAATGCAATTTTTAAAGAAGACCATACTTTACTAACGCAAGTTTCTGGAGTGGGAAAGAAAACAGCTGAAAGGGTTTGTTTAGAATTGCGAAGCAAGGTGGAGGCAATTGATGGCGAAGATAAACAGGAGGTGGAAGCTAGTCAAGAAGTAATTGAAGCTCTGATGGCTATGGGTTATGCCGCTGGTGAAGCCAGGGAAGCAGTCAAGCTTATTCCCGATGATGTTACCGATGAATCAGAAATGATAAAATTGGCTTTGCGGAGTATTAAGAAATAATGAAACATTAATAATGAAAAAAGAAAAAATAATAATACCAGAGGGTGGTTTGTTGCAATCAAAATACTGGGCAAAAGTTTTACGAGCAGAGGGAGAAGACACTTGGCAGTTCAAGAATGATAATAAACAAGTATATTGTATAAATTATAAATTACCCTTAATAGGGAAATATGCTTATTGTCCTAGGGCTTATAATTTAATTAATTATGATATTGAGCAATTAGTCCAGCAGGCAAAAGCTGAAAAAATGGTTTGGCTGCGATTGGACATCAAAGATAAAAATTTAATTAAAATATTAAAGAAAAAATATACAATTTATAAAGCTCCTCACAATATGCAGCCAAGACAAAATTTTATTATGGATATTAATTTGCCAGAGGATGAATTGTTGGCGAAAATGAAAAGTAAAACTCGTTATAATATTCGCCTAGCGAAAAAGAAGGGCGTAAAAATTTTAGTTACCAGAGAACAAAAATATATTGATAAACTTATCACTTTAGTAGAACAAACAGCTAAACGGAAGGGACTGTCTTTTCATCAAAGAGGACATTACTTACAAATACTCAAAAATATTCCAGATGACATTTTACAATTATATGTAGCTGAATATCAAGACGAGGTAATTGCTGTTAATATAATTTCTTTTTATGGAGGAGTGGCGACCTATTTACATGGAGCAACTTCAGATAAATATCGCAATATGATGGCGCCATTTTTATTACAATGGCAAGCAATTTTAGATGCTAAAAAATGTGGCTTAAAATATTATGATTTTGGGGGTGTGGAAGTTGTTAGTGAATTAGAATTAAAACCAATTGCTGGTAAGTTACAAGGTGTTACTAAATTTAAGCTTGGTTTTTCACCTGAAACAAAACCTTTTCAAACTGTAGGTTCATATGATATTGTAATAAACAAGTGGAAATATTGGTTATATCGGTTGGTGCAAAGAATAAAAAGATAAAGTAAGAATATTGTTTTGCAAGTTTTATTTGTGAAGAGTTTATATAGATAATTTAAACAAAAAAATAATGAAAATATTATGTTTCTATGCAGATGAGGAGGTTAGAGAAAGGTTTCAAAAGGAATTTTCTGATATTGAATTTGTTAAAGGGGTGGTGCAGGATTTAAAAGAGGAAGATTTTGAAAAATTTAAGGAAGTGGAAATTATCACTTCGTTTATATCCTCACTTTTTACTCCGGAGGTTATTGATAAATTTCCAAAATTAAAAATGATTGCCACTCGGTCAACGGGAATTGATCACATTGATTTGAAATATTGTCAAAAAAAAGGAATTGAAGTTAAAAATGTACCCGATTATGGTTCAAATACGGTGGCAGAACATACTTTTGCTTTACTATTGGCAATTTCGCGGAAAGTTTTTTATTCCTACGAAAAAGTTCAAGAAGACGACTCTTTTTCTCGGAGGGGAATGAAAGATTTAAGAGGATTTGACTTAGCGGGAAAAACTATGGGAGTTATTGGTACAGGAAAAATTGGTAAAAATGTTATTTCCATTGCCAAAGGATTTCAAATGAATATTTTAGCTTATGATATTTATCCAGATAAAACAATTGAAAATTCTTGTTGTCGATATGTTGATATAGATAAGTTGTTAGAAGAGGTAGATATTATTTCTTTGCATATGCCAGCATTGCCAGAGACATATCATTTTATAGATCAGGAAAAATTAGAAAAAATGAAAGATGGTATAGTTTTATTAAATACTGCTCGAGGAAATTTAATTGATACTAAAGCGTTGATGAAATACTTAGAAAATGGTAAAGTGAAAGCGGCGGGGCTTGATGTTTTGGAATATGAAGATTGTTTAGGTCGGGAAACAATAAACCCTGATCCTTG
>CAZRER010000091.1:0-3208 GCA_964599525.1 uncultured Bdellovibrionales bacterium | reverse complement strand
TACCCGACGAATTTCTTCATCTCGTCCAATAATTGGATCCATTTCCCCTTTCCGAGCTTCTTCTGTTAAATTTACGGTATATTTTTCAATTATTTGATATTTTCCCTCGGGATCTGGAGAATCCGCTTTTTGTCCACCACGAATATCTTTTAATATGTCTAGAACTTTTTCTGGGGTTATTTGATATTTTTCTAATAAGGTTTTAACTTTATCATTAATTTTAATTAAACTTAATAAAATATGTTCAGTGGAAACATACTCATCGCCCATGGCTTTAGCTTCCTGGAAAGCCCCCTCAATTGTTTTAGAAATTTCTTGACTAGCATAAATTTTGGAAGTATCTACATCCCCAGAAATTCTAGGGATTTTTGCTAGCTCACTTTTTATATCTTCCACTAAAGCGTTCTCATCAATCTGTAATTTATTAAAAATTGTTGGCACTACCGACCCCTCTTGTGTCGCTAGAGCCAAAATTAAATGCCAAACATCAATCTGTTGATGTCCAGATTGTATAGCTAACTGTTGTGAGTTTTGAATCACTTCTTGTGATTTTGTAGTAAATTTTTCTAGGTTCATATGGTTAAATTTAAAATTTAAAATTTTTAATGAATGATACAATGAATGAATTTAACAAATAATAATTGATTAGATAAAAATTTTTTCTAATATCTCAAATAAATATTTCTTTTAAGCAAGAACAACTTTACGATTATTTATATCAATAATTTATTTCAAATTTACGAGGCGAAGAGTATAAAGTCTATAGAACAACACAACCATACACCAAAAATACATTTTAACTTTATAAATTTTTTATTTTCTACTTTTCAGCCGTTTAGGCTGATCACCCGTTTAGGGTGGTGGCTACTTCTTAGTATACCACTAAACCAAAAAATTTCAAAAAAAATAGGGAAATTCGCAAGCGAATTTCCCCTATTTTGTTCAATCTTTAAGATTCTTAAGTGACTTAAGAATCTTAGATTGCTAAACTCACTACTTCCATAACCTACTATTTCTATTCCGATATTTAACTCTCTTCTTGTAAAGATTTTCCGTGTAACCACCTTCTTGCTGATGTTTTCTCTCTAGTGCTTTAATTTGTCGGTGCAATAAAAATGTCGCCTGATGACATAGTGTTAAAAGCCAGTTAGCTGCTACCTCTGGGCGATTGGGGAATTTTAAAGCTTTCACATATCGCACATCTCTAGTTTCACTTAATTTTTTAACTGTCTCGCCTGCAATCTTTCTGAATCTCAAAACTCTCGGATCATCCTTTCTCCATTCTTCTAAGTCTCGCTGTCGTAAAAAATCTTCCAAGTCGCCAATTAACTCTTCCAACGAACCTTTTGATGTTCCAGTAAGTTTGATGGCAATCTTAATCGAAGTGCTCATATCATCTGTACCCTCAACAATATTTTGTTTTCCACTTCTAGCCGCACCAGTCATTTGTTCCTTTAGTTTCCAACTCCACTCAATCCATTATTCACAAAATTTTACAGTATGATCATAAATGATAACTGAAAACCAATAAGTAAATAATTTCTTATAGGGTTGTCTATTCATAAAGATAATTTTTAGATTTAAGACCTAAAATTCTTAAGCTACTTAAGAATCTTAATTTTAACTCTCCAAACACACCTTTGTTAATACTAGGTCAATTTCTCCCTCAAATAATCCTCTAACTCTTCGATTTTAACCTTTTCCTGTTTCATTGTATCTCGGTCACGAACTGTTACTTCTCCCGTTTCTAGAGTGTCAAAATCAACTGTTACGCAATATGGTGTTCCAATTTCATCTTGTCTTCTATAACGCTTACCAACATTTCCATTATCATCAAACTCACACATAAATTTACTTTTGAGTTTATCAAAAATACCTCTAGCTTTTTTCACTAATTTTGGCTTATTTTTCATCAACGGAAATACAGCTACTTTTACTGGGGCCAACTTCTTTGGGAATCTTAAGACTATCCTAGATTTTCCATTTTCTAGTTCTTCTTCCACAAAAGAATCGGTCAACACTGCTAGGAAAGTTCGATCAACTCCAACAGAAGTTTCTACAACATGAGGCGTGTAAACCTCGTTTGTTTTTGGATCACGATATTCTAACTTTTTTCCAGAAAATTTACTATGCTGAGTTAAATCATAATCAGTGCGATAATGAATTCCTTCTATTTCTTTAAAACCAAAAGGAAATTTGTATTCAATATCCCAAGCAGCCTTAGCATAAAAAACCAAATTTTCATGTTGATGCCATTTCAAATTTTCTTCTTTTATTCCTAAATCTAAATAGTATTGCCACCGCCTTTCTCGCCATTCCTCGTAAATTTTCATACCTTCATCAGGATGGGTAAACATCTGCATTTCCATTTGCTCAAATTCTCTTTTACGAAAAATAAATTGCCGAGCCGTAATTTCATTTCGAAACGCCTTTCCAATCTGAGCAATACCAAAAGGTATTTTTTGACGGGTACTATCTAAAACATTTTTAAAATTAACATAAATTCCCTGACAGGTTTCTCCTCGCAAATAGGTTGGCTCTTTACTCCAGTCGCCAGTAAAATTTCCTAAATTTGATTGTACCAGAAGATTAAAACTTTTTGCTTCGGAAAATTTTCCCTTGGTGCCACATTTAGGACATTTTAATTTGTCTAAATTATCATTTAATAATTTATTAATTTCTTCTTCACTCATTTTTTCGTCAGCAAAAATTCCAACGTCTTCCAATAAATGATCCACTCTTATTCGAGAATGACACTGTTTACATTCCGAGAGAGGGTCACTAAATCCACTGACATGCCCAGAAGCTTCCCAAACTTTTGGACTCATAAAAATACTTGAATCTAGCCCAACAATATTTTCATTTTCCTGGACCATCGTTTTCCACCAGGCCTCTTTAATATTTTTAGCTAATTCCACTCCATAGGGACCATAATCATAGACTGCTCCAAAGCCACCATAAATTTCACTAGACGGAAAAACAAATCCCCGTCGCTTAGCAAAGCTAATAATATCTTCTAATTTTATTGCTTTTGTCTCTTTTTTTTCTTGATTCATATTTTTTTGTTAATTGTTATTTAACATTATTTTCTTAGTTTTTTTTGATATATTTATATTTTTATTTTTTTATATTTTTACATTTATTTCTCTGATCATAGCCATACTTTTATACAATCATTCAATTGAATGATTATATATTTATATTTTTT
>CAZRER010000090.1:0-3241 GCA_964599525.1 uncultured Bdellovibrionales bacterium | reverse complement strand
GTACCAACTTCTATTTAACTGTTACTTTTTGTGAATTCCTTGTGCCCCGAAAGGGACTTGAACCCTTATGCCCCGGAGGACCACGGCCCTCAACCGTGTGCGTATACCAATTCCGCCATCAGGGCTTATTTTAAATTTAAAATAATTTCACTGTCACTATAATTTATGATTTTTACGAATAATAAATTACCTATTTACTATACCTTAAATAAAAAATATGTCAATAAAAAATAACCCTTGGACATCTTTTGGCGAATAAACACCTACCACAAAAATCACATTTATCTCACTAATTTTTTGTTCTGGCCGTACCAATCCACTATACCCCTTTCAAGGTGTACCGCATTAGTATACCCACTTTCTAAAAGACTGTTTAAAATATACATGCTGCGATTACCGGTGTGACAGTATAAAGCTATTGGGGCATCTTTTTCTAGTTTTAAGTCGTCAAAATGTGCCCAAAAATTAGAAGAAGGTACTAATTTAGAATTCTCTAAATGACTTTCAGCATATTCATAACTTTCCCTTACATCTAAAATAGTCGCTTTTTTTTCATTTATGAATTTCTCAAATTCATCAGCAGTTAAATTTCTTTCCATATTTTTAATATTTAATTAGTTTTATTAATTTATTTTTTAAATCTTCTTTTCCACATCTCTACTAATATAGCACTGGCCACAAAAATAGAAGAATAGGTTCCAGCTATTATTCCAATTAGTAAAGCAATGGAAAAATGTTGGATGCTTTCCCCTCCAAATAAAATTATAGCCAACAAAACTACCACCACAGTTAAAGAAGTGTTGATTGACCTAGCCATTGATTCGTTAATAGATTTGTTTACAGTTTCTTCAAAGTTCTTCTTGGCTTGAACTTTGTTCAAGTTTTCACGAATTCTATCGAAAATAACAATCGTATCATTAACACTATATCCAAGAATAGTCAATAAGGCCGCAATAAATGGAATATTTACTTCTACACCATATTGATGACCTAAAAAAGCGAAAACTCCTAATACTATAATTATATCATGGGCCAAAGCCAGAATAGCTCCCAGTCCATATTTCCAACTTTCCACTGGATAAGAGACCTTTCTAAATGCCCACATAATATAAAGCATAATTCCAATGATTGCCACAATAATTGCCTGAATTGCTTTTCCTTTCATCTCTCCTGAAATTGCTGAACTTATAAATGAAGTTCTTTCAACGATACTTTTTGGATAAGCTTCCTTAATTTTATTTTGTACTTTTGAATTTATTTCATCGTCGTCTGAAATAAATCTAATTAACATTTTATTATCCCCAGATGCTTGTACTGTTAAATCATTTAAATTTAATTCTTGCAATTTATTTGTAAACTCAATTTTATCTGGATGCTTTCCCTCAAATCTTATTTCTGTTAAAACTCCCCCCCTAAAATCAATTCCTGGTTTCAACCCCCAGACTATTAATAGCACAATACTGGTTATCAACAGAACGCCAGAGAAAATAAAAAATTTACTTCTTTGTTGAATAATTTTCATAACACTACAAAACTACGAATTAGCTACGAATCTACGAATATCTACCAGTTAATAATACGCGATAAATTCACACCTAATTTTGTTTATTAAAATTTTATTAAAAATAATTATCTGACAACTTACAAATAAATATTTATGGCTTATCTGCTTTTTGTAAATACTACCTACAAAACTATCTAATCTCTATTTACTATTAACCAATACTACAAATTCTCCTTTTACTAGACCCTCGCCTTCTTCACTATAATATTCTAATACTTCCTCAATCATACCAACCTTAATTTCTTCAAATTTTTTAGTCAATTCCCTTCCTATAATTACTTTAGCACCAGAAAACATTTCTTGCAACATTTTTAAATTTTTAATTACTCTATGGGGGGAATCATAGTAGAAAACCGGATAATTATCCTTTTGTACATTTCTTACAACTTCTTCAAAAAAAGTTTGTCTTCCTTTTTTATTGGGAGGAAAACCTAGAAAAACAAATTTTTGTAAATTTACTCCCGCCACAGAAGCAAGCGTCATTACAGCACTAACCCCTGGTATTGGTATAATCTCTACAATTTCATTGCCTTGAGCTGAATAATCTAATGTCCCCGCCCTACCTGAATGATATTTCTTTTTAACTACTATCGACCCCGCACCAAAAACTTTTCTAACTTCCGCCACCAGTTCATTGCCCGGGTCAGATATTCCAGGAGTTCCGGCATCTGTTACTAAGGCTAAATTTTTTTCTTCTTTTAATTTCTCAATAATTTGTTCTGTTTTATTATTTTTACTTCGTTGATGGTAAGAAATCAATGGCTTTTTAATTTCATAATGTTCTAATAATTTGTTAGTTACTCTGGTATCTTCGCATAAAATATAATCAACCTCTTTTAGAATTCTTACCGCACGATAGGTTATATCTTCTAAATTTCCAATTGGTGTTGCAACAATATAAAGTTTCATAAAATTAGTTATTAGTTATCAACTCTCAGTTCATGGTTTGTAAGTGTATAATTATTTTTACAAATTTAACATTTGTAAATTCGTAGTTGATTTGTATATTTGCAGGAGCAACAAATTTATAAATAATTACAAATCAATCGACGAATAAAAAACCGTACCTTTATAATAGCACGGTTTTTTATTGTTTAAAAGCTTGTTTCGCAAATAAATTTACGCTGGTTAACTTTTTTATTCGATGTCATTTACAATATCATCGATGCTTTTTTCAGCGCTTTCAGCTTCTGGAGCTGCTTCTTCTTTTGCTGCTGTTTCTTCCTCTCGTCTCTTGGCAAATTCTGAACCTTCTGGCTCATTAATTTTAAGATTAACACGAGCATTGCTTCGGGCACCAATAACTCTTAGAAGAGTCCTGATAGCCTTAGCTGTTGAACCTTGACGACCAATAATCATACCCATATCTTCAGGAGCAACATCAAGTACAATAAGTACTCCACGTTCATCCACTTCACGGGATACTTTTACGGCGTCTGGATTATCAACAACATTTTTTACAATGTATTCCAAGAATTCAGCATCTTTTACTGCTTCTGTCATTGTCAATTCTTTAATGCGTTATACTAAAGATTACACAAGTAACCCTTATCCATTCAATCCCCTTCGTAGGACTGTCGCCAGTCCATTCGTAGACATCGACCTTTATCTTTACAACAAAGTGCCTTGGGATTTATACTTACAATATACCACGAGTTCTAAATATGGTCAACGAGA
>CAZRER010000089.1:0-3264 GCA_964599525.1 uncultured Bdellovibrionales bacterium | reverse complement strand
GACTTTCGACTTTTGACTTTCGACTATCTATTACCTTAACCCCATTTGTGCTTTGACGGCTTCGGCTTGTCCTTTTTGAATTTGCCCGGCCTTGACCATTTCATCAATTTGTTTTAAGACCATATCTTTATGTTTGTAAAGTTCTTGTGGATTTAAAGCCTGACGCAAAAGTTCTTCCTGCTTTTTTTCTGGTAGCTTCTGCAACATTTTTAATCCCATTTTTTCTTTTAAAGACATTCCTGAAGTATCAATACTTTTTAACATTTCTTTAATACTTCCTCCGCCTCCTCCACCGAGCATTCCTTGAATAGCCGCTTGGGTCATAGCGTCTCCGCCAGTTGACTGATTATCATCTGATGAATTATTATCAGAATTTTGCTGATCGTCAGACTGACTATCTTTAATTACTACTCCTTGTTCATCTTCTGAACCACTAGCATCCACTGGACCAGTAGCTTCAGTAATTACATCATCTTTTTTCTTCTTTTTCTTCTTTAAAAATCCTAACATATTTTTTTAATTTAATTGCTTAACAATTATTATTATAGCAGACCAAAAACAAAAAGCAATTATCTTGCATCACTCTTGTATCTAATTTCATATTATATTTTCCCAGACACAATGAGTTATATAAACTTTAATATTTAACCTGCAGACAACTAATTATAAAGAATTAAAAATATTTAATTATCCAGATAACTTCCACGAGAAAAAATCTTTTTAAGTACTGTATACATTTCTTTTCCTCCGATCTCAACACCAAGCTCCTCTAAGGCTTTTTGTATTTTACCTAATATTCGTTTATGCAATTGGGAAACTCTTTGCTTGGAAGTATCTAAAAATTGTTTCCCTATCTTAGGGTTGTCAATATCATATTTATATTTTAGCTCCAAAAGAGTCCTTTCTCTATCGTTTAGGTAGTGACTATTTTTATTTAATATTCTCTTGACAATTTCTATCTTCTCTTTTAAATCGACTTGATTTTCTACAGTAGGCTGTTCTGGCTCTGATAATATATCATGCCAAGTTTTTTCTTTTCCGGTATTATCACGAAAAATAGATTCATCTAATGACACCTCCTTTTGTACTAAAAATTCTTGAATTTGTTGTAAAGTTTTAAGATTTATATTTAACTTTCCTAGTGCTTTTTTAACCTCAAGTTTACCATACTTCTTTTGATGTTCAGAGTATATTGCTGCATACTCTTTGGCAAGAGCACCTATCTTACTATTATCTTGGGTATTATTATAAGCCGTTAAAAGAAAGCTGTGAATTACATTGGCAGCGTAATTGCCAAATTTAATTTTTTTGGAACTATCAAAATTTTCTACGGCATATATCAATCCTTTAATTCCTTCTGAAAAATATTTTTCATTGACTTCTATGCTATTACCCATTTTTTCACTAATCACATGATAAACCAAATTTTGATTATTAATAATAATTTTATTACGTATTTCTTGAAGTTTTTTCAATTCTTGATAGAACAAATCTATTTTAGACATTAAAAGTTGTGTATAGTCTTGATCTTTATTATCTTCTATTAACCTTTCTGCTCCCCCTTCTGCTAGCCAACTTTTCCATTGTGGTAAACTTATATTAAAATAAGTGTAGTCTAAAGAAATATTTTGCAGCTCGGCAATGATAATATCCTTAATGTCTTCAGAAGGTTTTATTATTTTACTTTTCCCAAATATTTTTTTTATTTTTTTAGTTTTGTGTTTACCTCTTAAATTATTGACAATAAAAAAGGGAAATTTTTTTATGATATTCTGTTTTAATTGTAAAAATTTCTCAGAAAATTTTTGTAATAATTCTGAACTTTCCTCATCAAGCATATTTTGTTTATCAAGCGTCTCTGGTTTATTTTTTAGAGAAGATGCTTCTGGTAGAATAACATTCATTTTTTATATATTAAATTATGTATTTTTTGCAACTCATAAAACGTCATGGACACTATTAATTCCTCTTCTCTCCAATTCCTTCTTTATTCTTTTTTTTAAATCATTTTCTATTTGTCTAATTCTTTCTCGTGTTACATTGTACTGATCTGCTATTTCTTGTAGCGTTCTTTTATTGTCATCTAGAAGTCGGTCTTTAAAAATTGTCTTGGCTTTATTATTTAAGCTGTTCCAAAATGTATTATCAGGACTAGACAATTCTTCAAAAATTTTTTGCAACTGATTCTCTTGTGCCTCACTCTCAGGATCACGAATATTATCCTTCTTAATCCTATTTAATTGAAAATGGTCTGTGGTTCCAGCGTCCGTTGTTAATAAGTTATCTAGTGATTGAGTTGTTCCACGACCACCACCTCCTTTAGCAAAAAATCTATTCTCTAAGAGTTTTTTAATTTCCTTTTCCGTTATTTTATCGCCAGAAGCAGATAAATATTCCGCTACTGTTGATAAACTCGGCTTTTCTAAATATTTCTTTTGGTATTGATCAATAAAATTATCTACTATTTTTAATAATTCATCATTTTTCCCTCGGGCATAATATAGGAGATCCCTTTCTTTCTTTAATCTTTGCAATACTGCTTTTCTTAAGTAAGGATGAAAATTTTTCATTAATTTCCCATAAGATTTATTCTCCTCATCAGAAATCTTAAAGGATACTATGGCTGACCTCAAACTTTGAAAAGCAATATTTTCCTTCTGATAATCTTTTAAATTCTCAAATCCAGGTGTTTTATAAGCAATCTTTAAGGCATCTTCATAGTATCGTTCATATATAAAAAAATAATCTCGTTTAATTTCCTCGATTATTTCAACTACATCCATCTTTAAACCCTGCCATTCGACAGTTAATGATTCATTAGGATTATTTTTTAAAAAAGAAAGTAATCTTAGCCAAAAATTAGCATTATATTTTAAAGCTCCATGCTTAACATTTAAATCACTGTTTATACCCCGTCTAATTTTATTTTCTTGGATATACTTATTTATTAGCTTCGCATAATTGGGATTACTCTCAATTAGTTTATTTAATTTTTCTACTCCTGACCTAAGACTAATAAATTTTGGCACTATTTCCTCTTTATAAAGATTTTTATTTTCTTCCTTATTCTCATCTATACCCTGCTTCTGCTCGGGAGCAAAATATTTTCCTGATTTTTGTTTATCCATTTTGTTTGTTTTTCTTAGCTATTTTCCAAACATTTTCTAGTAGTTTGGCTACTGTTAATGGCCCGACTCCGCCAGGAACTGGAGTAATGGCTTGACTCATTTCTTTGGCTTCGTCGAAATCAACATCACCATAAAG
>CAZRER010000088.1:0-3269 GCA_964599525.1 uncultured Bdellovibrionales bacterium | reverse complement strand
GAAAATACTGACACAGGAATGAACGATAAACCAGTCAAAGCCGTAACGATTCTCAAGGCAACAATCACTGAGAAGTAATCTCGAATTCGATAGTAAAATATGTTAATTTATCTAGATATACTTAGACATACCTAGACATTCAATGCTTAACTGAGCAATAAAAAAAGACAAGGAAATAATCCTTGTCTTTTTATTAAATGAAGAGTTTATTTTGTTACAGACTCTACAAATTTTTTGAAAATGTCTGGGTTTTCTACGGCCATTTCGGATAGGACTTTTCGGTCCAACTCAATTTTTTGTTTTTTAAGAGTGTTCATAAATCGAGAGTAGCTAATTCCATACTCTCGAACAGCGTTATTAAGTCTTAAAATCCATAGACGACGCATTACTCGTTTTTTATTACGTCTATCTCGGTAAGCATACTTTCCGGCTTTAATAAGGGCTTCTTTAGCGGCTCGGTAATTTGTCTTTCTTCGCCACTTAAAGCCTTTAGCAGCTTTAATGACTTTATTTCTTCTTTTTGATGCGGTTGTTCCTCGTTTTATTCTTGGCATAATCGTTAGGTTAAATATGATTTATAGTTTAGTATCCCTCCTACGAATTTACAAATCAACTACGAATCTACAAATATTATATTTGTAAAAATATTTAGTGTCTGTAGACTTGCAATAAATTTACTGTCTGTGATAAGAGAGGCGTTGTTTATAGGCTGGCGCGGATGTCGTCCATAATTTTTTTGGAATTTTTTCCTCTAACAATTTGGTCAGTTCTTTTAGCTCTTTTGTGATCTCCGTCTTGTCGAGCATTAAAATGATTTTGTCGCGCTTTACGACGAGATATTTTCCCGCTTCCAGTTACTTTAACTCTTTTGGATATACATTTTCTGGTTTTTTGCTTTGGCATAGAGTTGGTTATCAGTTATTAGTTATCAGCTCACAGTATATATAGTTTTTGGTTCACAGTTTGCAGTTTGTATAGTTATTGGTTCACAGTTCACAGTATGAATAAAATCATCAATAATCATCTTATGTATTTCATATACAGCCATGAACTGTTGACTGAGTTCCAATACCTATTTTTTTGGGGCTATTAGAATGTTCCATCCGTTAAATTGCTTTTGGATAGACTGTTCTATTTTAACAGGTATTTCAATTTTGTCAACAAAATCTTGCAATTTTTTTCGACTAGCATCACGAAAAGCTTTTTCTCGTCCCCTTAGAATAATTTCAATTTTAACACGAGCATCTTTTTTTAAAAATTTTTCAACTTGTTTTAGTTTAAAATTTAAGTCATTTTCTCCAGTAGCTGGTCGAAGTCTTACTCCTTTAACAACAACCTTACTTTTCTTTTTCCCACTATCTTGTTTTTTCTTAGACTGTTGATATTGATATTTACCCCAGTCAATTATTTTGCAAACAGGTGGTTTGGCGCTAGGAACAATTTCAACTAAATCAAGCCCAACATTTTGAGCCATTTCTAAAGCTTTAGTTGTCTCTATCTCACCAATTTTTTCTCCTTTTTCATCTATTAAAAAAATAGGTGAAAGACGAATCATTTCATTGATTCTAGTTCTTTTAATCTGTGGTTTTTTATTTGGTACGTATCTTCTTCTCAGAGTATTGTTTTTACTTATTATATTGGAGCTTGTTACTCCTTCTATAGAACTATTATAGCCTAACTGTGGTAAAAGTCAATTTAACTAAATGTAATCACTCACACCCTTAAATAATGGTAAGTGTCTTCGATGAATATTTAATGATACTTTCTCTGTTTAATTTAAAATTTAAAATTTAAATTCAATTTAAAATAGTTAAATGACTTAATGTTTAATTTTACGAATTTACGAATATAGGAATTTAAACATTCAATCATTTAAAATTTGGGCATTTATTGAAAATTTTAAATTTTAAATTTTAAATTAATTTCTGTGGAGGTGATGAGACTCGAACTCATGTCCAGAATTGATGATTAAAAATTTTCTACAAGTTTAGTTTGTTTTATTGAAGTTGTAAATAACTTCATAGTCAATTGAAAGACTCAAAACAAACAAAATATCTTACAATTGCTCTCTTGGTGCGCTTGGGATATTTCGTCAAGAGAAAACAAAATATCTGCCACCTAAGCGAACTTATTGCTAAGTTCATGACACCGATACTGGAATATTAGGTATCAACCAGTCGATGGGCCGTTGCTCAATTAGGCTACGGCAGCAGCAAAGTTTGGCATTGCAAATGTATTTGCAAGTGCTGTCTTTACTCGTGTTACTAAATTTGCACTTAAATTAGTTTTATAGTCAGTTTTACAAGATGACTACATGCTTGACTTGCTAATTTTTAATGTACAACCTGTCGAAACCAGGCACCCCCAATCGCACTTCGTGCTCGAATTTTCAATTTTAAATTTTCAATTTTAAATGAATGAACTAATGATTCAATGATTTAATTTTTAAAGCTAACTAGTTAACCTACCAATTTAAACATTGTGTTATTTGATAATTTAAAATTGAATTAAAATTTAAAACTTAAAATTTAAAATTAAATTAAAATCTTGATTTTAATTTACGTCCTATTTCCCTTTGGGCGGTTCTTTTCTTAAGGGTTTCACGTTTGTCATATTGTTTTTTCCCCTTAGCTAGAGCAAAAGATAGTTTAACCCTACCTCGAATAGTATACAACGAAATAGGTACTATTGTCAAGCCTTTTTCATTTAGTTTCCCTAGTAAATAAGAGATTTCTTTTTTATGTAAAAGTAGTTTTCTGGAGGAGCTAGGATCATAATCTTTGACCTGGCCAGCGAATTTATAAAGTGGAATATTGGCATTGGTTAAAAATAGCTCATTTTTATGTGAGGTAATAAATGACCCTTTGAGAGAGGCTTGTCCAGATTTAATAGATTTCACTTCACTACCAGTCAACATTAAACCAGCCTCATATTTTTTAATGAAGCTATAATCGAATTTTGCTTTTCGGTTGTAAGCTAATGATTTTGACATATTAACATCTAAATGTTTAAACATAATAACATCTAAATGTTTAAACATCTTTTAATCTTTTTGTTTAATTTAAGCTTATCATTTAAATCGATGATTGACAACCAATGTTAAAATTAATAAAATTATTATTTAGATACGATCGTATTTAAATAATATACTATAAACAATGATATACGTATACCTGTCTTGCTTGTAATATTTTTTTATTATGTTTTCTCTTGATAAATTTCTCAATAAAGGCTAGTATAAGGGTAGGACAATAATAAAGATAAAAAAT
>CAZRER010000087.1:0-3303 GCA_964599525.1 uncultured Bdellovibrionales bacterium | reverse complement strand
TCATCGAACTTTTCAAAGCAAGTCTAGTGCAAAATTTTCAAGAGATATTGGGTAGGAGTTATTTGAAAATGGTATAAATACTAGTTTAACAAACAACTTTTTTATAATAAACTTTTTACTACCTTAAGTCAATCAAAATTATTTTTCCTTCGCCAGATTTATTAAATCACCGTTATAAAGAGCGGTAGCAAACCAAGCCCAATTATTACCATAATAATCATCTGAACTCTGCCAGTATCCTTGCTCTGAATGGTAAGTATTTTGAATTTGATTTTGATAGAATTTATTTAATAATGTTTCGTTTTCCCCAGCCAGCAAAATGCTTAAATACCCAGCATTAACCGCTATACTTGCCTGTGATTGAATAACTTTTCCATTGACATTAATCTCCATTGGCAATTTTTGGTGTTGGCTATAATAGTTAGTAACAAATCTTTGCCCTGCTTGCAAATATTGATCAGCTTTTTGTGATTTAAACCACTCCCTATCCAAGGCAACTCGCCATAAAGTTCTAAAAGCATCAAAACCAAAATAGTCTGCATTTTCTCCTTGCATTTTCTTTGCACTTAATAATTTTCCTGTCTTCAACTCTACTAATAACCAGTTGGGTGGTAATTTTATTCTATTGTTTGGCATTTGATTAACTTGATCTAAAACCCAATAGGAATCATCAGCTAATTTATTCCAATTATGTTTATTATCTACTCGGGCAAAAATTCTATAAGAAGCTGGGGAAAGATAGGAGGGATTTAATAAGTATCCATTCCATTGAGTGGCAATATTATGATTAATTGGTAATAAATAATAATGCCCTTCAACTTCTACTACACACTCCTCCCAAATACTGTTCAATAATTCTTGACTAGCTTTTAGATATTCATCTTTGTTCCATTTTTTAAATCCAAAAATTAAAGCCAGGGCAATGTCCTCATCGGCATCGGTAGCATTATTAAAGTCGGCTAATTTATCGTTTTGCCATTTCCAAGAAAATAATTTATCTTGAGTTCTAAACTGCAAATGATCCTTAGCCCATTGCCAAGTACCCCTAAAAGTGTCCTCATCATTCATCCATACCGCCCTAAGCATGGCATAGGATTGTCCCTCGGAAGTTGTTACCCCATTAGAAGGGTCTATTACTTGTCCATAATTATGAATAAAATTTTTCTTATAAAATTCCCAACTGTCTTTTAGCTGTTGGTTTATTTCTGGTTGGTGCTTAGCCAAACTTTTAATTTCTTTTTTTGGTTGTAATGAATTGGTACTCATAATTTTTCTAAGGCTAGTTTTATACGACCAATTTGTATCATCTGCCTGCCAACTCTTAATTTTTTGGGAATGATTATAAGCTTTTCTCACTAAATCAAGTTGACCTGCTTTTAATAGATTATCTAAAGTATTACTAGAAGCTATATATTGAATTTGAAACCAATCATTATGGTAAACTCCATCTCGTATCTTGTCATCATTTTCAATTTTCCAAAAGACATTAGCATCTTGAAAAACTTTATTGTTCAAATATTTTGGACTGTGATAATCAACATAGGCATAATCATCAATGGCTATTTTAGTATCGGCTGGTAAGTTAGTCTTAATCCATTGAACAATTTCTTTTTGTGGTCTTGTCTCATTTTTAAAATATTGATCAGAAGAGTGATAAATTATTCCTCCTAAAATAGCTAAGGCAATTAAAATAATGACTATGACTTGTTTTTTGGCTTTTCTCTGCTTTGCCCGTTTTAATAAATAATGAAATAAAATACCTACTGAAATCACCATAAAGGGTATTAAAGGTATGATATAAAAATTTAGGATAAGTCCTCCTCTTACTAGAAAAATAAAATAAAATATGAGTGCTAAAGCAATAATTTTTAAAGGTTTTTTGAAAATACTTAAAATAATAATTATCAAAGAAGATATTGTTCCAACAATTATTAAATAGGCATCACGAAATGTCCAATCCGACCAAGCTCTTCTAAATTCACTTTCCCTATTCCAAAACGGTAACTGATTGCCTCGACTGGCTTGCCACTTAAAACTTTCAATTAGGCTAATATGCTGGGAAGGACTATTCGGCTGATTGACCCAGAGTTCGCCCTGCGTCCAAGCATAAAATGGATATAGAGAAATTACAAACAAACTCACTAAAAACCAAGAGAATAATTTAATTTTATTTTTTGCGAAAGAATAGCGAAAATAAATTAAGTATAAAAAAGCTGGATAAAATACCAAAGCACTTTCCTTAGTTAAAACAGCGATGCCAAAAAAAACAGCACTAAGATAATATTGCCAAGATGATATCTTACTTTTAAATAAAATATAAAATGCCCACAACAACCAAAAAACCATTATGTTGTCCAACAGCACTCGTCGTCCATAATAGTTAGATAAGGGAGAAAGAGCGAAAAGAATTACAGCTAGGGTTCCTGCCCAAAAATTATTAGTATATTTTTTAACAATTTGAAAAATGAAATAGGAACTGGCCAAATATAAAAGTAAAATTAAAACTCGACCAGAATTTACACTTAGTCCAAAGGTGGAAAAACCTCCCGTCAATTTACTCCAGCCAGCGATAAGAAGCCAACCAGCTGGAGCATGATCGTACCAATAGGTATAAGGCGAAAGTTTCCCTTGAGTGGCAACACTCCAGGCTTGGGACATATAAATACCTTCGTCATTTTCATAATAGGGATAACCAAATAAATTTATACTATGTGAAAGGATAACTATAATAGCTATCAATAGCCCAACTAAGCTTATTTTTTTCTGTTTTATCATAAATAATATTTTAATTATTTTCTTTGATTGTATAATTATCAAATTCCACATCCATAAAATCTGTTCTAATACCGGCATAACCTTTGTTTAAGATTGCCGGACCTCCAAATGATTTCCCATCATCAATCACATTTAGATACTCTACTAACTTGCCTTCTTTGTCTAACTGAACTAAAACTTTAATTTGTACCCTATTTTTATCAATAGTTCGAACTATGCTCTTAATTCTAACCCACTTCTTTAAGGGAATCAAGTTAGGATTCTTTTTTTTATCATAATTTCCATTTAATATTTTTCGATAGCCCAATGAATAGTATTTACCTTGATATTTCTTCTTCACCACCACTGCTCCGTCAACTCTTAACCCCGTATAATATAAATTATTTCCATTTTGATATCTATTAAATAACAAAATTCCATTGGAAGCACTTCGTTCTTTAGCTTTGCTTAAAATATATTTATCTATTTTAAACTCACATTCTTGAATAAAATTTTGCCACTTTTGTTTAGTTACTAAACGAAAAATAT
>CAZRER010000086.1:0-3345 GCA_964599525.1 uncultured Bdellovibrionales bacterium | reverse complement strand
TTGAAGGGTGATGATAATAAAAAGGGATTATTGGCAAAAGTTTTGAGCACTATTTCTTCCTCTTTTTTTAGCGGACCAAAAGAAGCCGTGGCAGATCCTGAAGGTTTGATTACAGATGGATTGGTGGTTAGAAAAGCAACTGGTAAAGATGCAGGGAAAATTGTTGGCTACACAGAAAAAGGAAAAAATGTTAATGTCGATTTAGATAAAATGATGATCTCAGGTGATCAGGGAGAGGATTTGTTTGGATTTGGAGATAATACAAATGGGATAAATAGTGTAGTAAATAAAAATAGTGAACAAGGTTCAGATGATAGCAAAAATATTAATACTGGACAAACAAATTGGGCAGCGGATGCTAGAAATTTAAACAGGGATGAAAAGAGTTGGTTGGCGAAACTTGGTTCAGCGATAAATCCGTTGAATTGGTTTGGTAAAAATAATGATATAAATAATAATCTGATGACTACTAGAGGCATGGCTGGTTCTGTAGCTATGCCAGAATTACAAAACACATCACAATCGAACAATGTGAGCATATCACAAAATAATAATAAAAATAATAAAGGTGAGTATAAAGATTTATTGAGTGGAAGCCTCGTGGCAAAAACGTTTAAGGATGTTAAGGATACTAGTGAATGTTCCGATTGTGTAGTATTTACTGTTGTTGAACAGAAGTTTGGTAAAGATATTGCACAATTATTGAAAGATAAGGGAGTTAAAATTCAACATTTTTATTCAAATCAGCCATTACAGAGTCTTTCAGGTGAAAATATTCACGGAGATATTGTAGTTAAAAATTTGATTGATGGCTACATAGAAAATGGTGGAGACCCTGAAAAAATGCGAATAAGACTTATTAGTAGTGATATGGGATTATCTAATCCAGATGATTATGTTGAAATTTTTAATCTTGGAAAGAATAGTCACATACAAATGTCTTTTGGTCCAGACTATGAACCTTCTGATAAAACATTAAAGGAATTTGGGAAAAAAGTTGTTCCAATAATAGAGGAAAGAAATAAAAATGGTTATTTAACAAATGTAGCCAGTGGCAATAAGGATGAAACTGGATTAAGGCCAACTTTTCCTGCTGATATACCAGGAGTTATTTCTGGCAGTGGTGCGGATTCATCCGGTCAAAGGGTGGTGCCTTTACAAGAAGCATTGTTTTACGCTAAAGGAAGTACTTCGAGAGTATATAATGATGGTAATATAGAAGAGGAAGTAGAAAAAACATTGAAGGATACTAATTTTTTCGAGAAAGCAGTGAGTGAATTAAGTAAAGATCCGAAATTCCGCAATGGTGAGTGGACGCCAGAAAAAAGTAAAAAGGCAAAAGAATTAGCTAATAAATTAAAAAGAAAGGCTGAAAAGAATTTAATAAGGGGGATACAGAGGAGAAATAACAACCGAAGTGCTGAATTGGCAAGTTCGTTTAGTAGTCCAAAGGTTCTAGGCGCATTAGCAAGAATTATTAGTGAAGAGAAAAAGAATGGGCAGGGTGTATCAAGAAATGAAGCAGTTAAGATATTTGATGAAATTTTACGCAAAAATGATAAAAATAATAAATATGGAATTAATCCAGAGAATTATGAATCATCTGCAACAGTAAAGGCAGTACCGAAAATTTCTACTTCTCAGTATGCCGCTTCGCTTAGAGCCGCTGAACATAGAATGGCTTGTTATAATAATGAGAGTGAATGTAATGATAGTACAAATAGTTCCAATGAGGGCAACAAAGTACGAGGTCTTAATTTTGATCAAAATACCACCACTGGCAATACTAGTAATTCCAGAAAAACTTTTCAGAATACAAAAAAATCTTCTTGGTACAAACCATGGACTTGGGACATTGGTAATTTTTTTGCTGGAAATAAGAATGATGAGAACTTAACAGGTGCTGGCGAAGATTCAAATGTAAATCAGACTTATGGGGTTTTACAGAGTGATCAGGCTGGAGATAATACAGATAATCCAAACGCACCGCCGAAGTATTTGATGAGGGATAATTCAAATAGAGGAGATGTGAATAATAGTCTGGATGCTAATAAAACAAATGATGTAATAGTCCAGAATGGTGAGCAGAAAGATAATTATGATCCAAATTTATTAGATAATAGCACTAATTATCGTTTTGATAAGAGATCAGGAGTATTAGTTAAATGTGGTCTTTTTGATCGTTTGTCTAATACTTGTATGAACGGAAGGGATATTAAAGAAATACTTTTAAAAAGTTATGATTTGTTTGGACTAAATGAACGCGGAGATTTTGCTGTTAGCCCAGACACTTTCTTGGATGAAGAAAATGTAAAAACACGGGTTGATGAGTTGGTGGGAAAAGAAAGACAAAAAGATATTCAAACTTATGATAGGGAATTAAAGCAAGAAGGATATGAAGAGGGGTGTGATAATGAGTGTAAAAAAGATTTTTATAATGATGATACCTATAATCGTGGTGGTGAGGTTTATGATAGTGTAGTTGAAGATGTGTTAGGAGAAACACTAAAAAAATATAAAATAAAAAATTCATTAGGATATATAAATCATATTAAGGAAAATTTAAAAAGGGAAATGACTAGCAGCTCTTATTTTGAGAGATTAAAACAAGAATTTAGGGGAGATTCCAAGTCTGCACAGAAGGAATTGTCTAAAAGACTCGAAAATTTAAATGAAGTAATGATAATAGGCATTTACAAACCTAAAGACGACACAGAGAAGAGTGCAGATGGTCTTTATGTTTATAATGCCCCCCTTAATTTTTCTGAGGAGGGGGTTAAAATTAATACAAATTTAAATTCAAAACGAACTTCCGAAGTTCTTAACCATGAATTTACACATGCATTATTGAAATTTGAGGGAAGTTTACCTGAAAAAACTAAGCAATCATTGATAAACAGTATTAAGCCGTTAGAGGAAATAGAAAACATGTCAGAAAAGTATTATAAAGCTGTTGCTTCTCCTGGTGAAATTATGCCAAGGCTTGAGGAGACGAGAAGATTTTTAAGAGATCGACTAGGGATTAATGTAGATGGTGAGATTTCTCAAAAACAAATTGATCAATTATATGATTTATATAAGAGGAGAAACAATAGTATTCCACTATCAGTCAAGGACTTTTTACAAGTTATTAAAAGAGAGGACATACCGAAATTACTTAATACCATCGCCGATACAAAACAATACAGTTTTGGTGACAATAACGAATTAGTCGCTGGCGCTCAACCAAAATTACCTAAATTCCAACCTTACAATCCTAAAACAGATGGGCCGATTTATGATGAAAAGGGAGAGCAGGTCGTTTTAGGTAATGAGGATGAAAAAAAAGGATTATTAGCTAGATTT
>CAZRER010000085.1:0-3372 GCA_964599525.1 uncultured Bdellovibrionales bacterium | reverse complement strand
ATATCCTCAATGGTTGCCCCTCTACTTGGTGGTATTATTTCACTTACATTTGGATTTGAATCTTTATTTATTTTAGCTTCAGTAATTCTAGTTGTTCCAATAATTATTTTATTAAATTCCAAAGATGTTCATCCTCACATTAATTTTTCTCTAAAGGACTTACAAGTTTTTTTTACAAAACATCGCCAACATTTTTTATCAATTATTTTAGATTCATTCGGTTCGTTCGCCGAAACAATCCTTTGGCCATTATTTGTTTTTTTAATTTTAAACGATGCTATGGCTGTTGGAATTGTTGGAAGTCTTATTGGTGTTGGAACAGTTATTTTTGCTTTATTATTAAGTAAAGTAATTGCTAGACATAACTATCTACTAGTTATGAAACTTGCTTCTTTTATGTTGGCCACCACTTGGGTAATAAAATATTTTGCTAATAAACAAATTTCTATTTTTGCCATCTCCTTAATTGCTAGTCTATTTGCCATTATGTTTTCTATACCTTTAGCTTCTCACACCTACAAGATTGCTAAGGATAGCAAAAACATAGACGAATTTATAGTATTTAAACAGATCCTTTCTCATGGTGGTATTTTATTGGCTGTGCTTACTTCTTTATTGTTGGTCTTGCATCTTAATTTTTCATTTTTAATAACAGGAGCTAGTTATATATTAATAACCTTGCTGTAATGTTAAATAAAAATCAATCTGCTAAAACGAAAATTATCTGGTCAGGTTTTCTTTGGAGAATCTTTTTTTTATTACTAGTCCTAATATTTTTTTTTACTGGGTTATTTTTAATGAAATTAAATAAAACTGTTACCAAAACAACAGCCAAACTTAATAATCAGGTACAAAAAAATAATAGTTTATCTTCACTAACCAAAGGAATTATAAATAAAAATAAAACAAAATTAAAAGGTGAAGAAGTGAATAGAGTTAATATTTTGCTCTTGGGGGTTGGTGGTGAAGGACATAAAGGAAAATATCTGACCGATACAATTGCCCTGGTCTCCATTAATCCAAAAACCTTTCAGTCTGCTATCTTATCTATTCCTCGCGATCTCTATGTTAAAATACCTAACAGTAATTATAAGACGAAAATTAATGCTCTTTATACTTATGGTTTACGCAACAGAAATTTACCCCCTGAAGAGTCCGCATCTCTGATTACTAAATCTGTAGAAAATATTACTGGGGAAAAAGTTAATTATTATGTTATTTTAGACTTCTCTGGATTTAAAAAGATTATAGAGATTCTCGACGGAGTGAATGTGCAAGTAGAAAATGATATTGTAGATCACTACTATCCTGGACCAAATTTTTCCTACGAAACTTTTAAAATATCTAAAGGATTTCATCATCTTGATGCCGAAACAGCTTTAAAGTATGCTCGGGTTAGACATACCAAGGGTGGAGATTTCGGCCGAGCTCATCGTCAACAACAAATTATTGCTAGCGCTAGAGAAAAAGCAATGTCAATCAAAATTCTAGCAAACCCTATTAAAATTATAAAAATATTAGATATTCTAGGGAAGCATCTAAAAACTAATATACAGCCAAAAGAAATCCCCGCAATGATTACCCTAGTTAAAGAAATCAACATTTCCCAAGCAACCACTAAAGTTCTAGACGCCTGGAGTAAAGATTCTTTATTAAAATCCACCCATATTTTACTAGGTAACGTCTGGTCCTATGTCTTAATTCCCAAGGAAAAATCCTATGCTAAAATTCAGGATTTAGCTAAAAATATTTTCGATTTAAATAAAATTAATGATAAAAAATCAAAGATTACTGAAGAGAAGGCTGTTATAGAGTTACTAACACCTTCCTATAAATCATACCAACAATCGAAAAAGGTTCTGGCGACTTGGGGATATCACCCTTCGAACTCTTACAAATATAAAGAGTATCAAACAAAATGTTCTTCGCAGAAAGAAAGTCTTTTAAGCTACAGCGATAAAAATAAATTATTTACCCTAGATGATTTAGCAGAAAAATTTAATTTGAATGTAAAATATATTACTCCTGAGAAAACTAGCAAAAAACACCCAGATATAGTATTATGTTTATTAGAGAGTACTTATAAATATTTCATACAAGAAAAAAATAAAACGAATAAAGAAGATAGACCAACTGAACTAGAACAGTCGATAACTAATCAGGATGGTGAAGTGTTATTTAATATAAGTAAATAAATTTGTACCTTAATAAAACGATGAAAAAATATCTAATAGCTGGGTTAGGAAATCCAGGAAAAGAATATACTTATACTCGACACAATATTGGATTTAGAATTATAGAAAATTGGCTAAATAATTTAAGTCTAACTATTCCAGATTGTTCTTGTAATTTAAACACTGACAAAAAATATCAAACTAAAATAGCTACCGTTGCTATGCCAAATAAAAAAATAATTTTGGCGGAGCCACAAACTTTTATGAACAAATCAGGTGAAGCAATTCAAGCATTGATGCACTATCATAAAATTTCCCTGGAAAATATTTTGATTATTCATGATGATTTAAGTTTTCCGTTGGGAAGATTTAAATTATCAAAGAATGCTGGACCAGCTGGACACAATGGTGTTAAATCTATTATTGAACATTTAAACAGTTTAGAATTTATTCGCTTACGAATTGGAATCGCTTCTCGGCTTGGTTCTTGTCCCGTTAATTATCAGAGTGGACATAATTTTGTTCTGGGAAAATTTGCCCAGGAAGAGGAGAAAGAAATTGAAAACCTATTTAAAAAAACTGTTAGCTTACTAAACTTTTTTATTGAAAATGATTTTGATAAAACAGCTAATAATTTTAATAATTCTGATTATTAAAACACTTCGCATAAAACACTACCCACGATGTTGTAGTGGAATAAAAAACACTGTACTACCCATGATGTTGTAGCGGAACAGAGGAATGCGAAATTAGCATTCCTCGGGAAAAGTTCCACAGAATATAGGACTTTTTTATTTTTTTAGCAAGTTAAAAAACACTGTACTACCCATGATGTTGTAGCGGAACGTAGGAGGGAAAAGTTCCACTACCTCAAGGGCAGTACAGTGTTTTTTAACTTAGTAATTTATTATAGCACTTCCCAAAAAATTGTCAAGGAAAAATATCTATACAAAACATTGACTTTTATCTTAATACTGCTACAATAACATAGTACTTAACTCATTTAGGGTTTTTAGTTTTTATTCCTTATCAAGCTTTCCAGGTGTCATTTTCTACCTGATGTTCTTCCTTTCTAATTATTAACACAAAGGGTCAAAACATATGTCCGAAAATAACACCTGGAAAGCTTGATGGATAAAAAAGTCAAGAGATAACCTTAAACAAGTTGACTTAATTAATTTTAACAAGTCTAAATTTT
>CAZRER010000084.1:0-3395 GCA_964599525.1 uncultured Bdellovibrionales bacterium | reverse complement strand
GGTCCCAAGGGTATGGCTGTTCGCCATTTAAAGAGGTACGCGAGCTGGGTTCAGACCGTCGTGAGACAGGTTGGTCCCTATCTGCCGTAGGCGTCACTACTTGAGAGAATTCTTTCCTAGTACGAGAGGACCGGAAAGAGTGAACCTCTGGTGCATCGGTTGTTCCTGCCAAGGGCAGAGCCGAGTAGCTACGTTCATTTCGGATAACCGCTGAAAGCATCTAAGCGGGAAGCCAAGCTCAAGATAAAGTAGTTTTTAGTGCTTGCACTAATATGATTTGGTGGCAGACTACCACCTTGATAGGTCACAGATGTACGCACAGTAATGTGTTTAGTCAAGTGATACTAATAAATCTAAGTAATTCCAATCTACGATGTCAACCGACTGTTTTCAAACTCAATTCAATGTTTAAATTTATTTTTAAATTAATTGGATAAGTCTGAAAACGGTCTTTAACCAACAATTAACAAGGATTAATTGTTGCGTAACAAATATGCAACTTGTTGTTCTGTGCAGAATAAATTTGAAATTTTCAATTCGAAATTTGAAATGAATTTGAAATGATTAAATATTCTAATGTTAATTGATATTTGTTGTTTGAAAATTTTAAATTAAAAATTGAAAATTACAATTTTTAATAAAAAATTGGAAGTTATTGTCTTGGTGCTTCTAGCGGCGGGGGTCCACCTGATCCCATTCCGAACTCAGCAGTTAAGCCCGTCAGCGCCGATGGTAGTCCATTGGGCGAGAGTAGGTCAGCGCCAAGACAATGATTTTCAAAATTTTTCTCAAGAAAAATTTTGATCTCCCGTTTAGGGACGGTCAAAACAAAAAACAACCGAAAGGTTGTTTTTTGTTGGGTGCCAATATTTCTGAATGGGTACTGTCATAATTCACTCCAGTATTTTTTGCAATTCTTTGTCAAAAGTTTTTATTTTGTATTTTTTAGATAAATGAATTAACGATACATCTACAAATGATAATTTATTTTCTTCTAGCGATTGAAATAATAAAATAGTTTCTGCATAAAAATTTTTTGATTCAAGAAATGAAATATTTGTGTCAGTAATTTGTTGAATAAATTTGTGAGCAAATTTATAGCCTTGAATTTGTTTTAAGACAGTTGTTATTTCCAATAAAAGATATTCCGTTATTAAAATATCTTTAACATTAATTTCTTGAAATAACTTAACAGCCTTTCTGTGTGTTGAGTCAGATTTATTTAAGTAGGCAATCCAAATGTTAGAATCAAAAATAATCATAAAAAATCAGATTAATTTTTATAAACAATAGTATCAACTTCCTGACTAGTATTCTTATATTTGCTAGTAGATTGCATATTTTTGAAGATATCGTGCAAGGTAGTTTTTTCTTTTCCCTGTTTCTTCCTTGGTAATTCGATTGTTGTTGCTGGATTAATTTGAAAAATCAAATCAGAATTTCTAAAAACAGCAAAAGATTCCCCTTGTTGTACTTTGGTAGCGACATCTTTCATATTGTGTTGCAATTGTCGTATGTTTATTGTTTGCATGGTATTTGTTATTTAATGATAATAATTTAGCTTAGTAAATTAATCGTAATTTGCTTCAGCACAAAGTTGTATTTTTAGTATAGCAAAGCATTAAGTATTTGTCAAACAATTGACATACAATGTGATACTATGTTCCATTGACATTCATCGGGGGGGTATAATAGAAATATAAAAATAAAGGGGGACTAATAATTAAAAATAAAATTATGGTAGAGCAGAAAAATAAGAGTGTAGACGAAAAATTTTGTGAAAGTTGTGGAAACACAATTAAAATAGCAACTGAGATTTGCCCAAGCTGTGGAGCTAGACAGAATAACACACAAGGTAAAGGTGATAAAAGTAAAACAACCGCAGGATTATTAGCTTTATTTTTAGGAGGAATAGGAGCACATAAATTTTACCTCGGGCAACCTGGTATGGGGTTATTGTATTTATTTTTTTGCTGGACTTTTATCCCGGGCGCAGTAGCATTCGTTGAGGCAATTATGTTATTTGCAATGGATGACACAAAATTTAATAATAAATATTAAGCGAGCTTATTGGATTCACAAGAAAGAATTAAATTTATATTTTTAGGTAGAATAATAAATTAAAAACAATCTTTCACTTAATTTTTTGATATTTTGCATTTTGTAAAGGTTTCTAAAAGTAATTTGAAATAAAATTATTTATATAACTGGCTATGTGTACCAATAAATTCTAAATCTAAAGTTGTTTCGGTTTTGGCAAAAATTAAACGATAGTCACCGGTGATGTTAATACTGCGGTGCTGATGATATTTCCCGGCTAGTTTATGATTTCGTAGAATTGGATGATTTGGTTCTGTTAAAAATAAATTTAGTCTTTCTTCAAATTTTACCTTGGCAAACTTTGGCAATTTTTCAAATTGCTTCTTGAATTTTTGAGAATAACGAATCTCCATAAGATTATTTATTTAAGTCATTCATTAAACTCTTCGTAGAATGGTGAGATTTCCAATATTTCGCATTATCTCTATTCCTCTCTGCTTCAAGTAAAATTTTCTTTAGGTCTGTGCTTGGCGTTTGTCCAACACTTAAGGTTAATTTTTTTCTTCCAGGAATTGTTTAAAAAGTGTTTCACCAATTAGTGAAATAGAAACGCCCATAGAGTCGGCTACTTTTTTAACATTATTACGCAAAGATTTATCTATTCGTAAGTGCAACATTGTACTGGAGCTTTGTTTAGTTTTGGTATTCATAGAACAATAATTTAATATTTAAGTATCTAAATTATATCATTATGATATACAATTGTCAATAGTCGATTTTGTAACCTCTCAAAGATTATTGCAAAGAAAAGTGAGCAAAGCCAAGCTGGCATTTATTCGCCGTGGTAGAAAACGTAGCGACTAGCGAAGTGATAAGCCTGGCTTTTTAGCGAATGGCTTATTTAAAAGGTTCGGGGGGTTACTTAATTTTACCCATTAATTTTATGACAATAGTTCTACAAATAAATTTTATATTTTTAAGATACGACCGTGTCTACAAAATAAATTTGAAGATAGGTGAGATTAGATTGTTATAAAGGCGATAAAGAGATTGTTTTAAACTTCAAATTTTAAATAATTTCTAAATTATTGAATATTTTAATATTTGTTTTATAACTGGCAATTTAGAATAGTTACTTTGAAAAAGGTTGTATAATATGATATACTAAGAATATAAAAAGATTAAAAAATAACAAAAATAAATGACTCGTTTTCAAAAGAGAATTAATATAATATTATTTTATTTACTATTAGTTGTTGCCCTAATTGGGGTGATTTATTTTATAATGAAGCCGGAAATGACTTGTACAGATGGTATTAAAAATCAAGGAGAAGAGAGAGTTGATTGCGGTGGAC
>CAZRER010000083.1:0-3442 GCA_964599525.1 uncultured Bdellovibrionales bacterium | reverse complement strand
GCAAGTCTAGTGCAAAATTTTCAAGAGATATTGGGTAGAAGTTATTTAAAAATGGTATTAGAAAAATTTCTCGTTAGTTTGCTGTGAGTTGGTTTATTAGCCAACCTACTGCGAACTAATAACTGGTAACCGATAACTAGTTGCTATGACAGATAGACAAAAAGAGATTTTAAGAATAATAATTAGTGAATACACCCAAACGGCAATGCCTGTTGGGAGTAACGATTTGGTTAAAAAGCACAGTTTGCCTTTTTCTTCGGCGACCTTGCGAAATGAGATGTTGTCTTTGGAAAAACAAGGCTATCTACAAAAAGCACATATTTCTTCGGGACGAATTCCAACTGATGAAGGATACCGCTATTTTATTGATAATTTAGTAGAGCGAAAAGATGCTTCAATTGATTATCAAAAGAAATTGGAATTAGAGTTGTTGAAAATGAGAACACATAATATTCATTTGGAGAGAAGTGTTGGTAAAATGCTTTCTTCTATGTCAAAGTGTTTGGTAATTAGTGGAGTATTAGAGAAGGGAGAATATCAGAATTTTGGAATTCATAATTTATTGGAAGGTCCAGAATTTAATAACTTAGATGATTTTTCAAAGATCACAACGGTATTGGATACCATTGATGAAAAAATTGATAAGGTTTTAGCGAAAGCAGAAAAAGGTGAAGTAAAAATTTTTATTGGCAAAGAAAATCCAATTAAAGAGATACGGGATTCTTCCATGGTTGTTTCTCGTTATGAGGATAAACAGGGAAATGATAAAGTGATTGCCTTGATTGGTCCCAAGAGTATGAAATATCAAAAAAATAAAAAGTTGATTGAGTTTGCTAAAAAGCTTTTAGGTGGAAAGAGTAGCGGAAGTAAAATGATATTATTTATGATTGGGAGTGAGGTAATTGTAAAGTTTTTTTAACTGATTTGGATTAAAAACTAACATTAATTAATGTTTAATAGGTTTAATTTTAAAAATATGAAAACAACAAAGAATAAAATAGATAATCAAAAAGAATTGTTTGGGAAATTCTGGTTGAGTGTTAAGGCCGTGGTGGTTAATGAAACTGAAGGAAAAGTGTTAGTTTTAAAACGGTCTAAAAAAGAAAAATTTCACAAAGGTGCTTATGATTTGCCCGGTGGGCACATGGATAAAAATGAAACTGTGGCTGAATGTTTGCAACGAGAAGTTAAAGAGGAAACTGGATTAGAGATTAGAGTTGGAGATGTTCTGGCAGTGCGGGAATATCCAAAAAATCATAAAATGTTCAATAAAATAAAAGCACTAAGATATATTACTTATTATCAAAGAGGAGAGGTGAAATTAAGTAAAGAGCATAGTAAATTTGAGTGGCTTACTTTTGAAGAGGTAAAAAATAAATTAGCCGATGATGGTTATGAACAGGAGAAAAAAGAAACAATTTTGCAAGCCCAGAAATATTTGGAAGATCATAATTCTGTAGAAAAATGGCAACGAGCTATTGCCGATTTTGAGAATTATAAAAAACAAACCGCTAAACAAAATGAAGAATTTAGAAAATATGCTACGGAGAATGTGGTGGTAGAGATTTTACCAGTCTTAGATAATTTTCAATCAGCTTTAGATAACATTCCTGAGGAAGAACAAGGTAGCGGTTGGGTAACAGGAATGACTTATATCCAAAAACAATTACTGGATGTTTTGAACAATTATGGTGTGGAAAAAATGGAAGTAAAAGTTGGTGACGAATTTGATGCCAATTTACATGAGGCAATAAAAGCCCAAGGACAAGATACAAGCAACAAGAAACAAAAAACAAAGAAAAAGAAAGATAAGAATGTTGTTATTGCAAAGATTATCAAGAATGGTTATAAAATTGGGGATAAAATTATTCGTCCAGCGATGGTGGAGACAAATTAACGATTAGGCATCATTCTCGTGATTGGATTAAGCTATTATATTAAGCTAGGTGGAGATATTCTATCACTGTTATAGGATTAGTTTTTATCTAAACAAAATGTTTAAATTATTAGAGAGGGTATTTTTATTAATAATTGTTGCAATTTTAGTTGTATTGTTTTTTGAGTTTAAGGACCATCCAGATAATTTTAATTTGGATAAAAGTGTCAAGAGTAAAATGGGGCAAATGGATGTCCTTAGTCAGAAGTTGAAGTCATATATTAATAATGGGATAGGTGCAATAAATAATAAGATAGGTATAATAAGTGGCAAGAATGATAATAAAGAAGATAATAGTTATAAATTAGATTCATTGAAAAATAGCCAAGATGAAAATGATAATGCTAAAAATGTAAAGTTATTTGCTGGGACAGAGGATGACATTATTGCTTTAATTAATAAAGAAAGATTTGATGCTGGAGTTGACCTTCTAGTTAAGAATAAAAAATTGATGACATCTGCCCTAGAGAAAGCAAAGGATATGCAAAAAAATAAATATTTTGAGCATGTTTCTGAAGAAAATATACAACCTTGGTTTTTTGTGGAAGAAGCTGGTTATCAATATGAAAAATTCGGAGAGAATATTGCTTTGGACTATCTATCAGCTAATAGTGTCCACAAAGCTTTTATGGATAGCCTAGGCCATCGAGCAAATATATTGGATGATAATTTTAGGGATGTTGGTATAGCTATCTTTCCTACGGAAACTAGTACGGGGGTAAAATATATTATAGTGGAGCACTTCGCTAAAGCATTGAAAGATGTTGACCCAGAAAAAAGAGAAAAATATAGTGATAAAAGTAAAAAATTTTGTAAGTTGCAAAAAGAAAAAAAGGCGGAAGTAAAAAAGATGATAAAGAATCAACAGAGAGTAATTGATAAATTTAAAGAGGAAATAAATCAAAAAGCTGTTGAGGAGGAAGAGCAGAGATTAGAAGCAATGAGAAAGATAAAAGAAAAAATAAATAACTACTTAGACGATTGCAAAGAATTAAAAAGAAAGTTTAAGAAAAAATAAGACTCTTTAATTTATAATATTTTTTAAATAGGATTGTATCTAAATAATAATTACTGAGAAGATCCCTTATCATTTAAAGGCGCTAGTGCTTATTTCTGTGAGTGATTTTCTACCATTTATAAAAATTATTTTCAATTTGAAATTCGAAATTTGAAGTGAATGATGAAATTTTAAATTATCTAATACTGCAGACAACATAGATAGGTAATGATATTTTAGTACTAGTTTACAAAGTGGGCTAATATTTGTCATCTTTAACTGGAAAGTAAATTTGTAGCAGATTTGTTATTTTTTAAATAATCCACTTGCTAAAGGTCTGGCCTTAATACCTACAAGCCACGACTTCGTCGTAGCGGCTACGGAAAAGGCCAGACCTTGCTCGCTGCTATTTTAAATTTACAATGGTTTAAAGGTGTGAGGGGTTACTTTTACTAATAGGCTCTATGTCAACAAGTGTGGTTACTAATTAACAATTTAGGCTCAACAAA
>CAZRER010000082.1:0-3579 GCA_964599525.1 uncultured Bdellovibrionales bacterium | reverse complement strand
TCATTATGGGGGAAGAGGGGGAATTAAAATTAATTTTCAATTTTCAATTTTCAAACAATTTTTAATAAGGGAATTTTTAATGCTTTCCCGCTTGGGGTAATGCGGGTTTAATATCAATTTGTATTTATAAACTGTTTGAGGGGCATAATAATTAATTTCAAAAACTATGGAAAAGGGAAAAGATTATATTGGTGTTGGGGGAGGGTGTTTGATTCTGAATGATCAGAATGAAGTGCTTTTAATTAGACGAGCGGGTGAGGTTCGCAATGAGGCTGGTTGGTGGAGCAAGCCAGGCGGAGGAGTAAAGTTCGGGGAGAAAGTTGAAGAGGCAATGATTAGAGAGATGAAAGAGGAGTTGGGTATTGAGGTGGAGATTGTAGGATGGTTGCCTCATACGGATCATATTATTAGAAACGAACAAGACAAGAGCCAACACTGGATCGCCCTGAATTTTGTTGCGAAAATAGTTAAGGGCGAACCAAAAAATATGGAACCGCATAAATGTGATAAAGTGGCTTGGTTTCCATTAAATAAATTACCAGAGAAAATTACTCAAACCACCAAAGAGCCGGTGGAGAATTATTTGAAGGGAAAATACATAAAGTTAATTTGAAATTTTAAATTTTTCTACCATAGGTAGATCAGTCACGGGTTGAAAATTTGAAATGAATGATTAAATTTTTGAATTAAATTAATAAACTTAGACGTCTGGTGCCCGTTATTTACATAATTTTTGTGATTATTTTTTTAACCTGAGTGTGAGAGGTTAAGTTGTACTATGGATGTTTGATGTTTAAGTACAATTGATTATTAAACAATATAAAAATTAAAAAGTAGGATAAAGAACAAATTTATTAATTAAATGAATTATATGGTCGAAATTATACCAGATCAATCGAAATCTACTATTGGAGAACAATTAAGAAAGTCTTTGTCTAAGATTATTGGTGAAGGTATTGAGTTGGATAAATTACCATTACTGGAAAAGAAAGGATATAGAATACATGAAAAAATAATTGGTCGAGGCGGAGAAAATAAAGTATATTTACTAGAAAACACCCAAAAGAAAAAATCTTTAGTAATCAAAATCTCTGTTATGTCTATGTTCGATAATTCAGACGATGCTTTTTATAAAGCCAAACGATTAAGAGAGAAATTTGAGTTAATAAAAAAACACTGGGGTGAATATTTTATACCAGATGAACGTATGTTTATTTCTAAAATTAATAAGCGGGGTCGTTTAGCTATTATAACTGTTCAAGAATTTTTCGGAGATGATATCAAGGATATTTTTAAAGAAATACTTAATGGTACTTTTCAAAAAATAGTGTCAAAAGATCAATTACTTAAAAAAGATTTTTTATTATTTGTGGAAAAATTATTAGAATGGAAAGATTTGGGATTGTTTATAGATCTTTATGGCAGTAAGAATTTAATAATAATCAGGGATAAAAATAATAGATCTAAGATAAAATTCATTGATTCACATTTTTTATTGTCCTCAGATGATTTTCTTAGTTTAAATAGCGAGGCAAATAGCTTATTATACCATTCCATACTATCGCGAGTTGGCTTACTGGAAAAGATGTATAATAAAATTAGAGAAAATAATTAATGAATTAATGATTTGTTAAATGAATTTAAACAACATTAAAAATATTTATATCATCGGAATTGAGGGGGCGGGGACTTCGGCCCTGGCCTTGATTTTGCAAGCTCAAGGTAAAAATGTAGTTGGTTCCGATGAAGGAGATCATTTTTATTATGAAGCTTTGCAAAGAGCGGGGATTAAGGTTTTTCATAAGTTTGATATGGAGAATTTAAAAACCCCCCAAAATTTTCGTTCCTCAAATTTTGACCCCCTTTACACAGGGGGTGAAGGTGATAGCCAAAATTTTCGTTCCTCAGATTTTAAATCCCAGCATTCATCCAGGGTAGCCTTTGGTGAGGTGCAGTCTCTGAAAAATTTGCGTGACGAAAAGAGTAAAAATAAATTGATATATAATAAAATTGACTTGGTTATTTATTCAACTAGTGTTCAGTCAGAGAGCAATGAGGAATTAAAAGAAGCGATGGAAGCGAGCAAGGCCAGGCCTTCAGAGGGATCGAAGCGACTGAAAGGCCTGGCCTTTAGCGAGCAGTTTGATTCTTCCAAAATTCTTAGTTACCCTCAAGCCTTAGCAATGGTTTTTAATCAAAGCGATTTTGGTATTGCTGTTTGTGGGACACATGGAAAAACAACAACTACGGCAATGTTGGGTACAGTTTTAAAAAACACTAAACAAAAAGTAACTGCTTTAGTTGGTTCTAAGGTTTTAGGTTGGGGAGGGCAAGGTTTCTTGGTAACTGATAGTAATATTGATGTTTGTAAAAATCCGAAACTTAAAAGGTCTCGTGAAAATTATTTTGTAATTGAGGCAGATGAATATCAAAATAAATTGCAACATTATCTACCACAAGCAGTAATTTTGACCAGCGTTGACTATGATCATCCAGATTTTTTCAAAACACCAGAAGATTACAAACAAGTGTTTAAAGATTTTGTAGCTAAAATTCCCAAGGACGGATTCCTGGTAGCTTATGGTGGCGATGAAGACGTGGTAGAAGTTAGTAAATCGGCACAATGTGAAGTTATTTTTTATGACTTGTTGGGAGCAAAAGATATTTTATTGGGTAATAATTTCTGTGCTGATACTTCTTGTCGAGGAAATACTTTTGGTTGTTGTCCAATAGCTAAAGAGGGTAAAAAAGTAAGATTATTTGGCGAGCATAATTTACTGAATGCCATGGCCGTATTTAAATTGTGCCAAAAATTAGGATTAGATGAGGAAATGATTAAAAAATCTTTGCGAGAATTTCAAGGAACAGCCCGTCGTTTTGAAGAGAAAGGTAAATATCATGGAGCAATAATCATTGATGATTATGCTCATCATCCAGTGGAAGTAGAAGCAACTTTAAAAATGGCTCGGGAAAAATATCCAGATAAAAATATCAAAATTATTTTTCATCCTCACACTTTTACTCGCACCGAAGCTTTATTAAATGATTTTGCTAAAAGTTTTAAATTGGCCGATGAAGTTTATCTCTTGGATATTTTTGGTTCTGCCCGAGAAAAACAAGGAGGAGTTTCTAGTGATGATTTAGTGAATAAAATTAAAGAGGTAAGCAAATTTTTTGAGGCGGTTCCTCTGCCCGAGCGGAGCGAGGGTGAGGTGCGGCCTCTGAAAAATTTGCGTAATAAAAAAGTAGTGAAAAAGCAAAAAATAATCAAAAATCTGCACACCATTCCCGAAGCGATAAAATATTTTAAAAATAATCTAACCAAAGACGACCTCCTCATCACTATGGGCGCCGGCGATGTTTATTTGGTAGGGGAAGGATTGATCAAAGGTAATTGATACATACGGTAAATTAACTTGACTGATTGGGGGGGGGTGATATTATGTAATTAATGGTTAGAATATATATTTTAAATAATAAAAATTAAAATAAAAATTAATATAAAAAATAGTATGAACTTAATAAACAACAGTAACAATAGTGGCGCTAACAATAACAACGCTAATAATACTAATAATA
>CAZRER010000081.1:0-3635 GCA_964599525.1 uncultured Bdellovibrionales bacterium | reverse complement strand
ATCTGGTCGATTGTTGGGGCAGGTTTTGTCGGAACAACGTTCGGGGATAGTCTTAGTGCCTTCCATCATTAATGCACCACATTTTTTATACCCCAGGGCACCCTCTCTGCCTTTGGCATTCACCTTGCCTTTAGGATTCTCTTTTGTTTTACGAATAAAGTTACAAATCTTTCCCGTTGGCTTGGCATTGATAGCATATTTACAATCTGGATAATTAGAGCAAGCATAAAAAATACCAAAGCGACCATTGCGTTCCATCATTTCTCCGTCTTTGCATTTCGGACATTTAACGCCAGTTTTTTTCTTTTCTACTTCTTCAGGGTCTTCTTTGATAAATTTACACTTTGGATAGCCACTACAGGAAATAAATTTTCCAAAACGACCTTCTCGCAAAACTAAAGGCTTGTCACATTTTGGGCATTTCTCTTTAAGTTCTTTTGGTCCCTCAATTATTTTTCCTTCAATAGTTCTAGCTCCTTTACATTTTGGAAATTTGGAACAACTCATAAACTTACCATTTTTTCCTAGTTTAATAGTCATTGGTCCGTCACATTCTGGACATTTCCATTTGACATCAGCTTTTTCAATATCAGTTAATTTGTCAATATTTTCTTTAGCTTTAATGTCCTTGATGAATGGCCTATAAAATTCTTCTAAGGTTTTAACATATTCTCTTTTGCCTTCGGCAATTTCATCAAGATCTGTTTCCATTTCGGCAGTAAATTCATCACTAATATATTTAGCAAAATGTTTTTCTAAAAAACTACTAACCACATCTCCTGTATCAGTTGGTTTGAGTTGGGAACCAATTTTTTCTACATATCCTCGGTCTTGAATGGTTTTAATAATAGAAGCATAGGTGGAAGGTCTACCAATTCCTCTCTTTTCCAATTCTTTAACTAAACCAGCTTCGCTGTAGCGTGGTGGAGGTGTAGTTTCTTTTTCTTCATCTTCAATCTTGACAAATTTTAATTTCTCACCGACCTCCACAGCGGGTAATTCCACGTCATCGCTACGAGATGCTGGATCAGCCTTTAGCCAACCATCAAATAAAATTCTAGAACCATTAATGGCAAAAGCCGGCAGAGTTTTGTCGTCTAGGTTGACAATGATTTTGGTCCGTAATATTTCCGCGGGAGACATTTGAGAGGATACCGTTCGTCGCCAAATTAATTCATATAACCTTTTTTGGTCACTGCCAACACCGGCAGTAAATTTATTTAAATTACTTGGACGAACAGCTTCATGAGCCTCTTGAGCACCCTTACTTTGTTTGCCATAATTTTTCGGTGCATAATATTTTTCACCATATTCTTTTTTTATAATTTTAGCAATTTGTCCTTGAGCTTGTTTACTAATGTTAGTACTATCTGTCCTCATATAAGTAATTAATCCAGCGGTGTACAATTTTTGAGCAACCATCATTGTTTTAGCAGGGGAGAAACCTAGGCGAGAGCTAGCGGTTTGTTGAAGGGTGGAAGTTCTAAATGGTGCTCGAGGATTTCTTTTTGCCTTTACTTCTTTAAGGTTGGTAACTGTCCAGTTTTCTTTCTTACCGGCTTTAAGGATTTTGGTAACTAATTTTTTGTCACGAGGCTCTTCAGAGCAAATTAAGATAAATTCCTTTTTTTCTTTATTTTTAACAGTAGCGGTGATTACCCAATATTTTTCTGGAGTAAAAGCTCGAATTAACCTTTCTCGTTCCATTAAAATTCTTAAGGCTGGAGATTGTACTCGTCCAGCAGAAAGTCCATAGCGAACTTTTTTCCAAATTAAGCCAGACAAATCATAGCCAAAAAGTCGGTCTAAAACCCGTCGAGCTTCTTGGGCAGTTTTCATTTTCATATCAATTTTTCCGGGGTGTTTCATGGCCTCTAAAACGGCCTCCTTAGTAATTTCATTAAAGGTAACTCGTTTAGGATTTTTTAAGCCAACGGCTTGGGCAACGTGCCAAGCAATGGCTTCTCCTTCACGGTCAGGATCGGTAGACAAAATCACTTCATCAACCTTTTTGGCTAACAACCTTAAATGATTAACCACTTTTTCTTTATCTGGAGAAATTACATAGAAAGGTTTGAAATCATGCTCAATATCAATAGCTTGTTTATTACTTTTTGGCAAATCTCTAATGTGACCAATGGAAGCTTCAATAATATAATCCGGACCAAGATATTTGGAAAGAGTTTTTATTTTGGCCGGAGACTCAACGATGACTAATTTTTTCATTAATTTGGAAATTTAAAAATTTAGGTAGTTAAGAGTTTGGGAATTTTTCTATAAACTTTCTTTAGTGTAACACAGCTTTTTGAGTTGGCAAGTAAATTTTTAGTAATTTCTTACACCTCAAACTATTTTTCAACCAAAGGTTGACTAATCTCAATAATTAAACAGTCTCATTTAGAATTATTAATAAATTTAATAATACGCTGGCCAATCTTGGGTAGGTAATTTGAAATTTGCAATGAATGATAAAATTTTAAATTATTAGATACTAACTATAGGTAGTATCGATAAATAACAACACTCTCAATATTGAATTTACAAAAGTAAGTTAATATTTGTAGATTTGTAGCTGATTTGTCCGCCCTAGGCGGATCCGCCTTGGGAGGATAGATTTGTAGGAGAGGGAACTATAAAGTATTATTAAATATTCATCGAAGACACTCATCATTATTTATGAGGTGTGAGTGATTACACTAAAAATATTTAGGAAAATAAAAAAAGTATGGTATAATAAAACAATAAACAAATTAGAAAATAAAAAGAATGTTCACTATTGAAAAAACAAATACAGAATTTGAAGAGGGTATTATGGGAAAAGCAAAAAACGGGCTTAATTTTTTGCGGAATAAAATTCAAGAGAGTTCAGTAAAAATAAAAGAGGTTGGTTTGCAAGGACTGGATAAAGCAATGTCTTTTTTGAATGATTCCTATGACAAAACAGGAGAAGTTTTTGGAGGAGTTCTTAATAAATTAAAAGGTAAAGAAGAATGGGGTCAGGAAAAAGCAATAAAGGCAAATGTTTTTAATAATAAAGAGTTTTTGACAAAAGAAGAAGTATCAAAAGAAGAATCAACATTAGAAGAAAAAATATTAGCAGAAAAAATAGTACCGAAGAGTAAGGATGATTTAGAGCATATGGTAGCTAGAGCCCTAGAGAAATATTTTACATACGAGCAAGGAATTATTCTAGGTAATGGCAATCAATTAGTAGATAAGTCAGCTGAAAAAGCTAAATTAGCAATAGAGAGAACGGCTCAAATAAAAGTGGCTAAATTTTTAGGAACTATTAAACAACAATTAGTTTCACGGGGCATAGCAGAGTATACTATTGATAAATTTATCAAGTGGAGGTTTAATTCTCAAAATTTAGATAATAATCAAGATGGTCAGGCTGGATTGTTAGAACAAAAGAGGGGTGCTAAAGAAAGGCCTATTTTTAGCATAATTTTTAAAAAAAATAAAATTGTCTTGGAGTCAGATAATTTTATAAATAATTTTAAAGAATTTGAACAGATAAGTAGGGGATTAGCTATTAATCCAGAAAAAATGGAAGAAATACCCGACCATAATCTATCCATTATGGATCAATTGGCAAATCGTTTAGAAATTAAAACGCAGGGCAGGGTGGATAT
>CAZRER010000080.1:0-3658 GCA_964599525.1 uncultured Bdellovibrionales bacterium | reverse complement strand
ATTCCTCAAATAGACCTATCAAATTTCTACTTTTGTAGATAAGATAAGTGGAGAGTGAACAATCAAGACTCAAATAGACCTATCAAATTTCTACTTTTGTAGATCCAGTTATACAGAAACTATATACCAGACCTCAAATAGACCTATCAAATTTCTACTTTTGTAGATCTAAGAGATGCTTTAATAACTCCAGCCCCTCAAATAGACCTATCAAATTTCTACTTTTGTAGATCTCTATTGGTATTCCACCTTTCCTCCACTCAAATAGACCTATCAAATTTCTACTTTTGTAGATTCATAAATGTTTCTATGGCTAGTTGTTCTCAAATAGACCTATCAAATTTCTACTTTTGTAGATCCTCGGTCTGTAGCAGTAATAGACCAGGCTCAAATAGACCTATCAAATTTCTACTTTTGTAGATACATAAAAGTGGTGACCCTTGAGAAACTCAAATAGACCTATCAAATTTCTACTTTTGTAGATTCTGCTAACATTGTTTTTAATTATAATCTCAAATAGACCTATCAAATTTCTACTTTTGTAGATGATATTTGTTTTGCTCCCAACTGTGCCACTCAAATAGACCTATCAAATTTCTACTTTTGTAGATCTTGATTACTAGGATTTTGCCAATAAGTCTAAAAGCGTTTGTTCTCGCTTTTTTTTGATGACAAAGGGAATTGGATCGCCAAGTTTAAAGGCGGGAGTATCTGGACGAGGAGAATATTTATTAAGATAAGCAGTTGCGAATTTTACTTTTTGAAAAACTTTCACCGTTTCTTGGAAATCTTCATCAGTCTCCGTCGGAAAACCAATAATGACATCGGTAGTTAGCTTCACATCAGGAATTTCTTTTTTAATTTTTTCAACCAAGTTCAAATAATATTTTTGAGTATAAGGGCGGTTCATATCTTTCAAAACTTTATCACTACCAGCTTGAATTGGCAAATGAATTTCGTTAGAAATATTTTTATTTTGTTTAATTACATTGATTAATTCATCAGACAAATCCTTAGGATGAGAAGTCAAAAATTTAAAATTTATTTTTGGAAATTGTTTAGCCAAAATATTTAAAAGCAATGGAAAGGTTATTTTTAATCCACCATCTCCATCAACGAATTGTTTTAAATAATTTAAAATTTCATCATTGAAAATTGTTTGAAAATTGTCCACCTTAGGCGGATCAGTCTGGGATTGAGAAATTGAAAAACGAGAAGAAATTGTTTTTTGAGAAGATAAAGAACGAAGCAAGGCAGTGGATTGTTTAGCAGTTACGCTTTCTGTGTACTGTGAACCGTGAACCGTGAACTGATAACTATTAACATTCTGCCCCAACAAAGTCACTTCCCTATATTTTTTCTCATTGAGGTTAGAAATTTCTTTGACAACTTCCTCTAAAGGACGAGACCATTCTCGACCCCGAGCATAAGGCACAACACAGTAGGAGCAAAAATTATTACAGCCAGTCATAATTGGCACTACGGCAATATCTTTATATTTATAATTTGGTTGAATAGATAAATAATCCTTTAACTCTTGTTCTTCCTGCTGAATAAGATTTAATTTTTTCAAAGCTTTAGGAAAGTCTTTGATACTAGTAAACAAATCAACTTTATCCTTAATGGCCTTTTGAAAGTCTGGACGATGAGCCGAACAACCGGTAACAATTATTTTTGGAAGTTTATTTGTCAAAATTTGCTTTGTTTGTTTCGTTGTTTTGCCCCTTTGTAAAATCTGCTTAGCATCAGATCCTTTATTTAATGATTTAGTAGCTAATTTAACGATGTTATTTATTTGCCCAAAAACACGGTGTTCAGCACTGGCGCGAACCCCACAAGTGTTAAAAATAATTAGATCAGCTTTAATTAAATCTTCAGTTTTTCCACCCAAGGCGGACCGGCCTGGGGCTGGTAATTGGGAGTCGTTAGAATTATCAAGTGGTTCAAATCCATTTTCCTCCATAAAAGTCATAATCCGCTCACTATCAGAAAAATTCATTTGACAACCAAAAGTTTTAATGGCATATTGCATAGACTTAAAATAAATATTATACTTATAATAGTAAGATGTAATTATGGTTAAGTCAAATACTAAAAATGAAAGAAATAGTTAATAAGGTGGAGCCATTAAAATACCAAGAGTGGGGAAAAGTCCTTGTAGATTTATATCGCCAAAGCGTGGATAAAAAAAATTTTATGAAGGCAATGAAACTTGGTGGAATAAACATCAACAGAACAAACATTACACCTATAGATTTTTTTTCTACAGCTAATGATCTTAGTGACGAAGAAATATTGGAAGCTATAGAAGGGTATTTGGAAATTGATAATATAGAAGATAATATAGAAAAATTAAATCAAGCCCTAGAATATTCAAAACGATATCAAGAGGAGTATTTATTAATGCAATTTCCCAGAGAGATTCAAAATTTGCAAATTAAAAATATAAATGATGTTTTGAAAATTTTTAGAAAAACCAGCACTTTAAAAAGTAGGGAGAGGTTAGGATTGGCCCCAGCTTATTGTAGTTTGGTAAAAAAAATGGTGGGTAATTTTATGTTTGATCAATATGATTTGCAATATCTAATTGAGGAAACTAAGTATCTATATAATAACATTTTTTCAGAATGGAATGGACAACGATCTTTGCATATCATTAGGAGAGGAACGGATGGAGGCTATGACCAAATTATAGGTGTAGCCCTTGATGGAAGTACAATTATGAATAATGTAGTTCAGTCAGCTCAAGGAGAGTCATACTACAGAGGAAAAAATAGATGGAGTTTTGTTACTAAATTTTTAGTTAAACCAGAAGCTACTGTACAAGAAGCCATAAAAGATGGATTGGGACTAAAAGTTGAGGCCAATACAAAACAAGACATAAGTTTATTTTTGCAACTTTTCTTGAGGGAATTATTTTTAAAATTCAGGTTTCAAAAAGTAAATATTGAGAATACTCATTTATTATCAGAGAAGAATTTGTCAGATTTAAAGTTCGTAGCCACAGAATTAATTAAAGAATTGATTAGTCAAAACCAGTTAGATAGTGGCACCATCAATGGTGAGGATGTTATTAAATTTACCAACAACAATAATCCTCATTCAGACGCTAATTTTAAGGCTATTAAAATTTGTGAAGGTGAAGTGTTAGTACCAAAAAGTGGTGGTAAAGATACGATAAATGTATCTAGAGGATTTGAGGTTCAATTTGTTTTAAGCGCAAATAGCAATGAGGATGGATTTTCTAGCCATCACATCTATGAAGCAAAGAAAAAATTAGCTGTAGTAACAAGAGATTTAGGATCATTTACTGAAGAATATTTGGATACAATTTGTCTAGAAGCTAGGCATAATAGTGGAATGGCTATGGAGTCTATAAAAGAACACTTTCTTAATACAATCTTGGCTAAAATTACTCCAAAAGGAGGCGGAAAAAAAATGATTCGTTATGTAGTCAAAAAAAGAGTTTTAGAACTTATGAAGACAGAAATGTTTTATAATAATATTAACTTAATTGATATTTAAAGTATTATAATATTTTTTAAGGTATACATTAGTACGGGTAACTATTTACGGATCAGTCTTATTAATGGGTCATTTACAAGGAAAAGATTTGAGCTCGGCAGAGTTGTAACGAAGTGAAGACGATGAAGAGGTC
>CAZRER010000079.1:0-3715 GCA_964599525.1 uncultured Bdellovibrionales bacterium | reverse complement strand
TCAGTGCTAGAATAAAAAGCTTTTTTTAACACACTAATTAAAAGGTTTGGTAGATATTCGGAATTTTTTGAGTGATCGCTTACTTGAATAATACCAAAAAGACTTCCTATGTTTTTATGGAAATAATCATCACTGTGGTAGCTGAATGAATTAGTAAAAAATTCTAGTTTTTTATCTGCCAAAGCGTTTATTTTTGTTGATTGCAATTTCATTTTCATATTATTATTATACTATATCTGTAATTACTTCTCAAGACTGTTTTTTTGAAAATTTTTTAAGAAGATTATCTAAAAGATTATAAAGTTTTTGATTGTTCGTTTTTTTATGTCTGGATAGTTTTTCTTTGTATCTAGGAATGTTTTCTAAAAAATTTAATAATTCTTCTTGAGTTAGGTTTTCTGAATAATTTCCATAGCCCATTTTTTTGAGATAGTAAGAATTGAGAAGTTGCTCAAATCTTTTTTTAACAGGTAGCGCTAAATATGGTTTGTGAAGATATATAGCTTCAGTTATTAAGCTCAGCCCGGCTGTTCCGATTACGGCCTTGGATGAGGCCAAGTCATCTAAGAAGCCAACCTTACTAAATTTTTTAAAAGTGCAATTCTGTTTTTTAGTATTTTTATTTAGACCATATATAATAAATTGTTGGGGAGAATTTTCTAAAAGATCAATTATTTTATTAGTATCTGGAGTTGTGGTGTATACTAAAATATGTTCTTGGGTTGATATTTTGTGTGTTAAAACTTCTTTTCTCAAAATTGGTGGAACAGGATGAATATTTTTATGGTTAATGTGAAGCTGGAAAAAGCTAGTTAAAATATAGGCATCAGCTTGGAAGGCCATTGTGGAGGCGGTGGCTCTATAGAGTAGATAATTTGCTAGCCATTTCTTATCATATTCAATTTTTGTATGGGTGATAATATGTTGATTATCAATCGAAATTAAAGGTAGGTGATAAATATGAGCACACAAAGAGGACAAGGGCTCAAAATCAGTGATAACAATAGTAGGTTGAAATTTTTTAATTATATTTTTCACTTTGCTAAAACTTTTCGTTGCTTCAGGCGTTTTTTTGATATTCTTTAAAATAGTAGTTGGATAATCAACTTTTCCTTCTTTATGAAAAAATCGAAGTCCAAAAATTTCCTCAGTGTCAAATTTTGAAGATAAATATTTTAAACCTTGATGATAGGTGATAATTTTTACTTGATGTCCAGAGGATTGTAAGTAATTGGCGACAACTTCAGCACGCACTGCATGGCCGGTTCCTTCTCCAGCAACACCAAAAAGTACTCTCATGAAGATTTTTTAATAATTATTTTATCTATTTATTAATTTAGTAGTTTCCCATTTCTTGGCAAGGATAATAAAAATAAAAGATATAATTGCAAGACTAAAAATTAAAATTCCTGCTTGTTCTATCTTATCGCTAATCTGTTGATATAGATGTCCGTAAAAATATCCTAAACTGACTAATAATCCGCTCCAGATGATTCCGCCAACTAATGAAAAGAATAAAAATTTTTTTAACGGCATTTTAATCATTCCGGCAGTTATGAAAGTTATATAACATAATCCACTGCTTATTTTTACAAAAAAAATTACTTTTCCTCCGTGCTTTTTAAAAAAGGAACTTATTAATTTTTGTCGTTTTTTCCATTTTTGATGTTTATTGATCCATTCTAATAAGCGTTGATTACCATGAAGTCCAAAATAATAAAGACTAATATCCATTGTTAGGTCTCCAAGAATAGAAAGTAGAAATACAATTTCTACTTGTAAAATTCCCAGGGCGGCCAAGCCACCGCCGATTAAAGTTATAATTGGTCCCTCCACGACCATCAAGGGATAAAGCACCCAATAGCCATAATTTTGGATAAAATTTATAAGATGTGTCGCTTCCATTTTTACGGGTTAGTTATTGCAGATAATTTTATTATACCATAATTTAAATGATTTGACACGAGAGTTGGGGTTGAAATGCACGTTGACCAAATGATTGACTAGTGATAAGATAAAGACAATGCTAAAGAAATTAAAATACAAAAGTATTTAAACTTTCAAGGGCAATAAATAATTTGTAATTTTTTTATTATGGAACATGAAATAGGTTGGTTAATCAAGACGGCCATTGAGTATGGGGTACCGCTTAATACAGTGATGCTTATTTTATTTCTACCCATTGTTGTAACGGTGATCACATTCTTTAGACAGATTGTTGGAATAAAAGCTTTTGGTATTTATACTCCAGCTATGATTACTTTCGCTTTCCTAATTATAGGGATGCAATCAGGTAGTCTTTTGAATGGTGTGAAATATGGAGTAACAATGTTTGTGATGGTAATCGCTGTTGGTACCTTGAGTCGTGTATTTATGAAAAGATTTAGATTATTGTATTTGCCACGAATGGCCATTGTGATTACCATGGTTGCTTTTATAACCTTGGGAGTTTTAATGATCAGTGGTTATTATCATAGAACCGGTTTGGCAAATGTCTCAATTTTCCCAATTTTAATTATGATTACTTTGGTTGAAAAATTTGTGTCAACTCAAATTGAGAAAGGCTCTCGAATTGCAATTATTTTGTCGGTGGAAACTCTGGCCATATCTTTGATAGCTTATTTTATAATCGGTTTGCCATCCTTAGGATTGTTTGTACAGAAGTATCCTCTAGCAGTATTGCTTACGGTGATTGTAAATGTTTTTCTTGGGCGTTGGAGTGGTTTAAGGGTTACTGAGTATTTTAGATTTAATAATCTTATTAGCAAATGATTTCAAAAAGCAAAAATATTTTAGGTATGAATGCCCGAAATTTGGTATATATTCGTCCCAACAATAGAAAAGCAGCTAAAAAATTAGCTGATGATAAGTTGCGCTGTAAACGGGTTTTAAAAAAGGCAGGAGTACCAGTACCAAAATTAATTAAAAGTATTAGGTCCCACGAAGAGTTGGATAATTTTGATTTTAGCACATTGCCCAATAGTTTTGTTTTAAAGCCAAATTTTGGATTTGGAGGTGAGGGAATTCTAGTTGTTTATGGAAAAAAGAAGGGTGGAGAAAATATTTGGATTAAAGCTGATCGCAGTCAAATTACTGAAAGTTATTTAAGAACGCATATAAAAAATATTTTAGACGGTTCTTTTTCTCGGGTGGACACGGCTGATGTTGCTTTTTTTGAAGAACGAATTCAGCTATATAAAGGTTTCAAACCCTACGCTTTTAGAGGTGTACCAGATATTAGGGTACTTGTTTATAATAGGGTGCCAGTTATGGCCATGGTGCGGATACCAACAGAGGCTTCGGGTGGAACATCAAATTTACATCGAGGAGGGATTGGTGTTGGTGTCGACATGACTACTGGAGTAACTACTACAGCTATTCAGTACGATAAGGTTATAGAAAAATCCCCGAAAGGATTATTATTAAGTGGAATTAAAATTCCTCAATGGAAAGAAATTTTAGAGTTGGCTATTAAGGCACAGGATGTTTCTAAGTTGGGATATTTAGGGGCAGACATTGCCATTGATAGGGAAAATGGTCCAGTTTTTATGGAATTAAATGCTCGTCCCGGGTTGTCTATTCAGGTTGCTAATCAGGAAGGGTTAATTTCTAGATTAAATAGAGTTGAGGGATTAAAAATCAAAACAGTTAGAAGAGGTGTGGCTCTAGCACAAAATTTATTTGGAGGAGAAATTGAAGATGAAATAGAAGGTCT
>CAZRER010000078.1:0-3744 GCA_964599525.1 uncultured Bdellovibrionales bacterium | reverse complement strand
GAGTTCCACGCTCGCACCATTTTTTCAGCTTTTGCTGTATTCTTAAATATTAATATTTTTGAGAAACTTAACTTTCTTAAAAATGATATTTCAAATTCAGACACTTGACCTATAGAAAATCTCAAAATTTTCTTAAATGGCAACCAATAGAAAAAAATTAAAATAATAGCTACACAAAATGCAACTATTTTTGCAAAATTAGAAATATCCTTCCCTACAAAAAATGAAAAGAATATAATTCCTGTCATTGATAACCAAAATATTTTTTTTGTTCCCAAAATTTCATCACTCAAGACCATTTTTTCAAACTCGCTCTTTTTTTCATCTTTTTTTGAATTTAAAATATCTGCCAAAAAAACAATTGCAAAAGGGATAAAAATTGCTAATATACCTAATATGATATTTTGCAAAAGTGAAGGGTTAAAGTTTTGCAAAAATAATTCTGTTAATTTATCTGTCATAAATACTTAAATTAAAAACCTTCTTCAGCAACTCCCAACCCCGTAGCTAAAATATAATTAACCTGATATTTCTTTTCTAAATATTTAACTGCTGTATTTTGTGTCATCTTAATATTTTTTAATAACAATAATAACGCCCCAAAATCTCTCCGCTCAAATTAAATCCACTCAATCCCAACAAATCTCCTTACTTCCATAGTATATCACTCTCATCCAATTATTCAATTTATTTTTCAACATTATCATTAATACTCTTTTACTTTAAATTTTCTAAAATATCTTTCAATTCCATTTCAAAGCCAAATCCTGTTTCCTCTTGAGAAAATTTTTCTGCGAAGGGATATAAACTTTTATCTTCCTTAACCATTCCTGCAATTCTTTGAACTAACTCCCTGGCACACCATCCGACAGCTCCATGATCAGAATCATCGACTCCACCAACCGCTAACTTACGGGAAAGTCGTTGCACTAGACTCCATAAATATTTAATGTTGGTTTTATTTGTTGGTAAATTTTGCACCGCTTCTACAATTATTTCTACCCCTACTTCCAAACCGTGCGAGTACGAATACCATTGTTTATAAGAGCCACTGTGCGCTTTTATTTTTTTCATACCTTGACGAACAAGTATTTTTACATCTACCAAATCAACCGGGGCAGCATCTTTTTCAATTTCTCCCCCTACAAAATCTAAAACAAATAATCCCACAGCCAAAGCATGTTTACAAATATTTCCTTGTTGCCCAGCATAACAATTGCAATGTCCTTGCAAAATATCTTTACTAGACACAAAAACATCATACTTTTTTGTACTTTCTACTGTTGCCCAATAGCCATCTCTCACTTCTTTAACATTTTTAACCTTTCCACTTTCAAATAATTTCCTAGCTTTTAAAAATGTCTGGCGACTAACAACGCTTTCTATATCCCAAATAGTAAACTTGGGCATTACTTTAATAATTTGCCCTTCTGTCATTTTAATATTCCTTATTTAAAATAATACTTATTTCAAAAATTTCTGATAGTTTTTTGATGTAATTAATTGAAATTTGGCATTCGGATAATTGTCTCTCCATTTTTTTGGAGCAATTACTTTTTTCTTGTCTTTCCATTTAAATTCATAAGCCTCTAATTCATCAGCATAACTCTCTACATAATCTATTTCTTCTCTTTGTTGCGTTCTCCAAAAAAATGTCTGCCTATCCAAATTATTGTTAGATAAATATTTTAAACGTTCAGTAATAAGAAAATTTTCCCACAAAGCACCTTTGTCTGTTCGTAAATTTAATGGATTCAGATTATTTATAAGAGCATTACGAATTCCTAAATCATAAAAATAAATTTTACGCAACTTGCGCAATTCGGTTCTTACATTTCTGCGAAATGGTCTTAATCGAAAAATTATAAATGATTGTTCCAAAATACGTATGTAATCACGAACCGTATCCTTATTAATCCCAACTGTATCAGCCAACTCATTGTATGATACCTCACTACCAATTTGTAATGCCAATGCTTGTAATAATTTTTCTAAAGCTTCTGAATTACGAATTTTATCAAAAGTTAAAATATCCTTAAAAACATAACTACGAGCAATCTCCCTAACTATCGTTTCCTTTTCAACATCATTTATCATAACGTTCGGATACATCCCATAAATCAATCTTTGTTCTAGTGCATAATCCCAATCATGTTGCGACAGAAAAGACATGGTTTCATTCACAGAAAAAGGATATAAATAAAATTCATATTTTCTGCCAGTTAGTGGCTCTATAACCTTATTAGCAAGATCAAAAGATGAAGACCCTGTGGCAAGAACTTGAATTTCTGGGTAGGTGTCTATCAATAATTTTAAAGTAAGTCCAATGTCAGAAACTCGCTGTGCTTCATCTAAAATAATCAATTTGTGCTTACCAATAAAACTCGCTAATTCTTTTGAAGTCTTATTTGTTAATGCTCTACGCACGCTTGGCTCATCACAATTAAAATAAGCTGATTCTTTATATTTTTTTTGAATTGCCTTCACCATAGTAGTTTTACCAACTTGTCTAGCACCATAAATAACCACTATTTTTCCTCTAAATAGTGATTTTTCAACTTTGCCTTGTATATCTCTTTTAATCATATAATATTAAGTTTATAATCAAATTAGACTGTTATACTAGCCTAATTATATATGATTTAAGCTATTATGTCAATAGCGTCCCTCCATGTTCCCTATTTACTACTTAAACAATCAATTCCTATACTATTAATCATTGTACCCTAACCATTCAACAATCACTCCATCCTAAACAATTTTCCACTTCCTTTTTCTAGCTCTAGGGTGAAAGTTGTGTTGTCGGGATTGGTATTTATGCTTACTGTTTCCCATGTTTTAGTTTCTGGATTAAATACCTCTAAATTATTAATCATCTTGAGAATTTTTATTTCAGAATTAACTGGTATAGTATAACTCGTATTTGCCAACATAAAATATTCTTTTGTATCACTTCCGCTAAACATTCCTACTGTCAAATTAGTATCATTATCCACAGGATAAATAGATTTATCATTATCTCCTCCTGTTTGCCCAGAAACTTCTTGACCTTCAACTTGATAAACATCAACCGTTCTCAATTTTACCATTATATCTCCTAATGATTTAATTTCTTGATTTACCTCTTGCAAACTTGTATAAATATTGTCCCTATCTGGGTTTTGTATTACACCCCAATCTTCAGCATCCCAATGAAACCAAAGTAATCCTCGAGCTCCATAAGCTAAAGTGTGATAGCCTAACCAACGCATCTCACTAACATTTGGCGTCCGCCAGTCTAATTCGCTAGCACTAGTTCCATTGGTGCCAACAGCTTGCACAAAATCATAAAAAGGTACGTTATGTTCTAATGCTTTTTGACGAATCATCCCCAACCGTTGCAAAAATTGCTCATTTCTATCAAAACTATTGAAAAAATTATAACGGTCAAAACTAAGCACCTTAGCCCTTGTCGTTTCTAAAAAATTATCTATATTTTGTTCCGTGGTATATTCATTATCACCGATATTAACCAGACTATAATGCTTAGAGTCTCTTGTCCTAATTCTGTCCATTACTGTAGCAATATTTTCATAGGCCAACGGTGCTGGTTCATCACAAATCCAATAACCAATTAAATCAGGATCATCTTTGTATTTATCTATCAAAACATCAAGCTCCTCTAATAAAGATTCTGGAATTTCTGCTGGCTCGACATTATAAACCTCATTATCCTCATCTGGGTTTTTAACCCCTCTCAAATAG
>CAZRER010000077.1:0-3886 GCA_964599525.1 uncultured Bdellovibrionales bacterium | reverse complement strand
TTCTATTATAGAATGGGTGTAGCAGACAGGTTATTTCTAGGTATAAAAACAAAGCAAGCATTAGGGCAGAAAATATATTGAAATTAAATATGAGTTGAGCCATATTTAAGGCAGAAAACAAAAGAGATATAATGATAACCCATTTTTGTCCTTTGAATAATCCACGAACAATAAAAATTCCTAAAATGAAAAAGAATAATAAAAATAAAAATAGTACTAATCCTCCGCCACCAAATAGCATCGCTAAGCCTGGTCCAGCATCTTTTACAAAACCAAGCATGCTACCACCTAGTACAATTAATAATACAAAAGGCATAAACATAGCAATAATAACTAATCCAATGATTTGCAAAACCGCTAAAATAGTTCCTTGCCAAGGGCGTGATACTTTATTTGTTGTAGCTGCAGCAGGTTTTTTTATTACCGCTTTTTTCTTCTCTAATTTGTCCATAAAATTTTGATTAAATAATTATATCAGTATTGTAGCATACTATTAAATATAAAAAAATAAAATTAGATTGACAAAAGGGTAAAAGTGGTTTATTATATTTAAGGTACGAAAGTAAGTTTTCTTAAGGACTTGAGGTCGTAAAGTGTTTGCGACTTTTTTATTTAAAATAACTAATATATATGGAAATTAGAAATATTGCAATTATTGCTCATGTTGATCATGGGAAGACAACAATTACCGATGCTTTGATGCGTCAAACTGGAATGTCCGATGAAAGTTCTAGTATGGATAGTGACTCTTTAGAGCAAGAGAGAGGAATTACAATTTATTCAAAGAATACTTCGGTAAATTATAAAGGCACGAAAATTAATATTGTGGACACACCTGGCCATGCTGATTTTGGTTCAGAAGTAGAGCGAGTTTTACGAGCAATCGATTCAGTCGTTTTAGTAGTTGATGCCCAAGAGGGACCAATGCCACAGACAAGATTTGTTTTGAAAAAATCTTTAGAGATTGGACATAAACCTTTGGTGGTTATAAATAAGATAGACAAACCCGCCGCACGACTTGGAGAGGTGGAAGAGGAAATTTATGAATTATTTTTAGATCTAGGAGCAAACGATGATCAATTAGATTTTGAGACTCTCTATGCTATTGCTCGAGAAGGAGTTGTTAAAAATAAACCAGAAGATGATTCTAAGGATATGACACCTTTACTAGACAAAATTCTGGAAGTTGTTGAACCAGCAGAAAGCAATACAGAGGCACCATTAAAATTGCAACCTTTTTCTTTGGCCTATGATAATTTTCTAGGAAGATTAGCTGTAGTTCGCATTTATGAAGGAATTGTCAAAAATGGCCCAGTCTTTATTAAATCACCAGAAGGAGAAATTAGAAGTGGAAAAATTATCAAAGTTTTTACTTTTGAAGGCATTGAACGAAAAGAAGTTGAACAAGCTGAAGCCGGAGACATTGTAATGGTAGCTGGGATTGATAGTGTAGATATCGGAGAAACAATTTGTGGCAATGAAAGTGTGGAACCGATGCCAGCTATTACCGTTGATGAGCCAACAATTACTTTAAATTTTTTAGTTAATGATTCGCCTTTTGCTGGGCAAGAAGGAAAATTTGTTACTAGTCAACAAATAAAAGAAAGATTAGAAAAGGAGTTGGAGGTTAATGTTGGATTAAAAGTTAATTTTTCGCAAGGAAGTAGTTTTGAGGTCAGCGGACGAGGGGAGCTGCACATTGCTGTACTTTTGGAAAATATGAGGCGAGAGGGATTTGAGATACAAGTTTCTCAGCCAAAAGCAATTGTCAAAGAGATTGATGGTCAAAAGATGGAACCATTTGAAGAGGTGGACATTACTGTGCCAGAAGAATTCGCCGGAACAATAATTGAAAAATTAGGTAAAAGAAAAGGAGTAATGACCGATATGAAAAAAGCAGATGATGGAACTCATATGATTTTTGAAATTCCAACAAGAGGAATTTTAGGCTATCGAAATGAGTTTGTGGTAGACACTAAGGGAGAGGGAATTTTTGCTAGTAGATTTACAGAATTTAAACCTTATGCTGGAGAAATTGAAAGAAAAAGTACGGGTTCAATGATTTCTGGAGTTGCTGGAAAAGCTTTGGGATTTTCTTTGTATAATTTACAGTCGCGAGGAACTTTATATATTCCAGCGGCAGTGGATGTTTATGAAGGGCAGGTTATTGGAAATACAACTAAAGGTGATGAGATGACAGTTAATCCAACCAAAGGAAAGCAACTTACAAATATGCGAGCCAGTGGTAAAGATGATGCCATTGCTTTGACACCACCATCTGAACTTACCATTGAAAAAGGTTTGGAAATTATGTCTGCCGATGAATATTTAGAGATTACTCCCGACAGCGTTCGTCTAAGAAAGCAAGGATTAACGGAAAATGATCGAAAGAGAGCCGGGAGGAAATCTTGATGAATGGGGGGGTACAGAAAATAATTTTAAACAAGTTGTATGATTAAAAAAGTTTATACTCTTGGGCCGAAATTTAGTTATTCTTATAATTTGGCTTTTGCTCAATATAAAAAGCAGGAAATTATCCCTGTGGATTCCATTGGGGAAGTTTTTGGTAGTTTAGATAAAAATAGTCGGGGTATAGTACCAATTGAAAATATGTTGAATGGTTCAGTGCGAGAAACTTTTTTGTCTTTGCAAAAAAATAAGGTTTGTATTTTTAAAAGTTATGATTATAAAATAGAGCATATTTTGGCTGGGCAAAACAAAAAGTTTGAAACAGTAATGTCACATGCTCAAGCGCTAGTGCAGTGTAGTGATTATGTAAATTCTTTAAGGGTGAGAGGTGTTAAAGTAATAGAATCTCCATCTACTTCTCGGGCGATGGAGTTGGCTAGTGAGAATAAGAGCATAGGAGCTATTGGCAGTCGAGAGGCGGCAGAGTTTTATAATTTGAATATCTTAAAAACAAAAATTACCAATAAAAAAAATAATTTTACTCGCTTTGTAGAAATTGGCACGGAGCCTTGTTTGGTTACTGGGGATAAAACTTCACTTATTATTACACCGCAAGAAGACCGTTCGGGGTTGCTTTTTGAAATTCTTTCTATATTTAAAATTAAAGATTTAAATTTAACCAAAATAGAGTCTATTCCTACCGGTAAGAAAATGAATGATTATATTTTTTATATGGACATTGAAAGTGATATGAAAAATAAAAAGATGCAAGAAGCTGTTAAATTTTTACGAACATTTGTAGAGGTGGATGTTCTAGGGAGTTATAAGGTTTGTTAAAATTGGTAGTAATAAGTAATAAGTAATAAGTAGTAAATAGTTTTTAGGTGTATTAACTTTGAAATGGTAAAATATAAATTAAATTACAATAAAATAATATAGAGTGAGTATTTATAGATTTAGATTTTTTAGGTAGAAATAGTTCTGAAAGTAGTTTTTAAAAATAAAATAAATTAGAAACAATGTCGCGACGAACAGAAAAAATGAATATTAGTGAAATCAGAAAAGTTTTTGAATTGGCTCAGAGCTTAGATAATCCAATAGACTTAAGTATTGGTGAGCCAGATTTTGCAGTACCAGAACAAATTAAAAGAGAAGCACAAATGGCCATTAAAAATAACCAAAATGATTATTCTTTGACGGTGGGAATTATGGAGCTACGAGAAAAAGTGGCTGAGAAATTGCGAAAGAAAAATAAAATTAAAAAAGCAACAGCAAATAATACGATTATAACTTCCGCTGTGTCTGGCGGATTAAGTGTAGCCTTGCCGGCAATTATTAATCCTGGTGATGAAGTAATTATTTTTGACCCCTATTTTGTTGGTTATAAGCAATTAATTTTATTATACAATGGCATTCCAAAAATTGTTCCAAAAAATGATAATTTTTCTTTAAATATAGAATGGTTGGAAAAAGCTAT
>CAZRER010000076.1:0-4021 GCA_964599525.1 uncultured Bdellovibrionales bacterium | reverse complement strand
CCATTGAATCTACATCAGACCGTTTCAGAATATGAGGATCGTAGGAAATAATTTCAGCCTTATGTTTTCGAAGTTCTTTTACAATTTCGTAATAGGGAGATTCTCGGTCATCATCAATATTTGGTTTGTAAGCAATTCCCAATAGTCCAATTTTTGTACCATTCAAAGGCAATCTAACTTCATTTAATTTATCTTGGAGTAGTTCAACGGTGTAAGCCGGCATAGAATTATTTATTGTTCGAGAAGTCCTTAAAAATTTATGATCAAAACCAGCTCGTTTAGCTCTCTCAATTAGATAGTAGGGGTCAACGGGAATACAGTGCCCACCAATACCTCTTCCAGGATAATGAGGCATAAAAGCAAAGGGTTTAGTGGCCGCACCATCAATCACGTCTTTAACATCAATATTTAAAGCATCAAAAGATTTAGCCAATTCATTTACAAAAGCAATATTAATGTCTCGAAAAGAATTCTCAACTACTTTACAAGCTTCTGCTTCTCGAATAGATTTCATTGGTTTTATTTTCCCATCAATGATGGATTCGTAAAAAGTAACTGCTTTATTTAACCCTTCGGGGGTAAAGGCTCCAACTACTCGCGGAATATTTGTTACATTCCATTTGGGGTCACCAGGGTTAATTCTTTCGGGGCAGTGGGCGATAAAAACATCTTCACCAATTTTGTGACCATCAGCTTCAAAAATTGGACGAACTACTTCTTCACTAACTCCAGGATTTACGGTCGACTCCAAAACAACTAGAGCTCCTGGCTTTAAATTTTTAGAAATGCTTTCGGTAGCTCCACGCACGGGACCAATATCTGGATTATGAAATTCATCAACGGGTGTTGGCACGCAAATTAAAACAATATCACATTCTTTTAGTCTGGTTGTATCTGTGGTTGCCTCAATTGGATTTTTAGGTAAATTTTCTTCTAAGTATTCATCTTCAATTGGAGATTTTCCAGAGTTTATAATATCTGCTTTTTCAGAAGTCCTTTCAAACCCCAGAACGTTATATCCTCGCTCTTTAGCACGAACGGCTAAAGGCAATCCAACATAACCTAAACCAACAACTCCAATAGTTTCTTTTTTTTCTGACATAAAATTCGTAGTTAAAAATTTAAATATTTCAATAAATATATTTTAGCACGGAGAAATTTTCTTGACAACTTTTCTAGTTAGTGTAAAATGAATTGAGTAAGTGTTTAACAAAAAAGCTTAAGCTTTTGTAAATAGTGGGGCGTGTAGCTCAGTCGGTAGAGCAACTGCCTTTTAAGCAGAAGGTCGGGGGTTCGATTCCCTCCACGCCCACAAAACAGTCCTATTAAAAACTATTCACAACCTGAGCAGTTTTTTTATTTGCAAGATAGAAACTGAACTGCTTCAGTTTCGAATTGGGAATCGAAGGTTTTTGTGATGTTAAGTGTAGCGAAAGCGGAACGAAACCACAAAAACCAGGCCCAATGGGCGATTCCCTCCACGCCCACAAAACAGTCCTATTAAAAACTATTCACAACCTGAGTAGTTTTTTATTTACAAACTTATTTTTAAGCCACGGTCGTATCTTAAAAATAAGAAATGATCTCATTAAATATTTCAAAAATGTTTCAAAATGTTTCAAAGTGGCTACGACCGTGGATGGTTTGAAACATTAAATAGTTATCAGAATGGATTAAAGTGGATTAGGTTGAAAAAAAGGTAGGGTTGTGTTAGTGTTAAAGTATTAAGAAATTGGTTCTATTAAAGAATTAGAAAATAATTATATTAAATTTTTAAAATTTGAAACATGAAAAAATATAATCCAAATAAAATTGAGAGAAAGTGGCATACCATTTGGCACACTGCTTCGCAGTCGCAGACTAACGCAGAACAAACGCAGAAGAACGCAGAGACTTCGGTTGATAAGCCAAAATATTATGTTTTAGATATGTTTCCTTATCCATCGGGCGATGGTTTGCACATGGGGCACACAGAAAGTTATACGGCCTCAGATATAATTTATCGTTACAAACGGCTACAAGGTTTTGATGTTTTGCATCCCCAAGGATTTGATTCTTTTGGTTTGCCGGCGGAAAATTATGCAGTGAAAACTGGTATTCATCCTAAAGAAACTACGCGTAAAAATACGGCAAATTATATTCAACAGATGAAAATGCTTGGTTTAGGGCATGATCTAAATCATTTAATTTACACTTCGGATCCCTCTTATTATAAATGGACTCAATGGCTTTTTGGGAAATTTTTTGAAAATGGATTGGTAGAACAAAAAACAGATAAAATAAATTGGTGTCCTTCTTGTAATACAGGAATTGCCAATGAACAGGTGGAGCAGGGAAAATGTGAAAGATGCAAAACGGAAATTCAGCAGAAAGAAGTCCCGGGTTGGTTCTTTAAAATTACTGACTTTGCCGAAGACTTAATAAGAGATTTGGACAAAGTTGATTGGCCAGAACATACGAAAAAAAATCAAAAAAACTGGATAGGTAAAAGTGTTGGGGCTAAGATTTCTTTTAAAATAAAGAAATCTTCGCAGATTCAAGCAGAACAAACGCAGAACGATGCGGAAGAAGATAAAAACGATAAGCTTCTTTATAAAGAATTAACTTATAAAATACGAGGGGCGATGTTTGATGTTAAAAAGTCAGTGGGGACAGGGCATAAAGAAAGTGTTTATCATAAGGCACTGGAAATTGAATTTAAAAAACGAGGCTTAGTATTTGAATCAGAGAAGAGAATTGATGTAGAACATTGTGGCGAAAAAATAGGAACTTATCAGCCAGATTTTGTTATTGAAGATAAGGTTTTAATTGAATTGAAGGCAGTACCAAAAATTGGAAGGCAACAATTAAATCAAACTTGGACGTACCTGAAGGGTAGTAAATATAAGTTAGCTTTATTGGCAAATTATTCACCAGCAGAATTAGAGATTAAAAGAATGGTTTATGATACAGCTAGAGAATCAGGGGGTTCCGCATCTTCTGCGTTCGTTCTGCAAAAGTCTGCGACTTCGATAGAAGTATTTACTACCAGACCTGATACATTATTTGGGGCTACTTATTTAGTTGTGGCGCCGGAGCATGAGCTAATTCAAAATTCAAAATTAGAAATTCAAAATTATAAAGAAGTAGTTGAATATATAAAAAAGGCGAAGAATAAGACGGAAATGGAGCGAATGGAAGCTAAGGAGAAAACGGGTGTAAAATTAGAAGGACTAGTAGCAGTTAATCCTGCCAATGGTGAAAAAATTCCTATTTTTGTAGCTGATTATGTTTTGGGTGGCTATGGAACCGGAGCAATTATGGCCGTGCCAGCGCACGATGAAAGGGACTATGAATTCGCTACTTATTATAATAAGTCGCTAAATGATGCAGAACGAGCACAGAAAAACGCAGAAAAAATTAAAATTAAACAAGTAATAGCACCAAGATTTGATGGTGAGGGAGATAATGTCATCAAAAAAGACAAACCAATGACCGAACGAAAAATTGTAGATGTTATTATCAAGCACTGGAAAGAAGATAAATATTTTTGTTTAGACTGGTCTAAAAAATCACATAATAAATGGTATAGTTTTGTAGTTGGAGGAGTAGAAAAAGGTGAAACTCTAGAGGAGGCTGCTTTGCGTGAGGCTCAAGAAGAAAGTGGTTATAAAAACATGAAAGTTGTTAAACAGGTTGGCGGAGAAATACATAGCTATTTCTATGCTGCTCACAAAGGTGTCAATAGAGCACCAGTGAAAAGAAATTGTATTATGATTGAATTGTTGGGTGATGAGTGGGAAGAACCAGCTGAAGAACATACTAAAAATCATGATGGAGTGTGGATTGAAAAAGATAAGGTATTAGAATTTATAAATTTACCAGAATTAAAATTATATTGGCATATTTTTTTGGGTAAAGAAAATCAAATATTTACTGGTGAGGGGGAATTAATAAATTCCGGAGAATTTGACGGAATGAGTAGTAAAGAAGCGAAGAAAAAAATAACTGAATTTGTGGGCGGGGAGATGACGGTTAATTA
>CAZRER010000075.1:0-4055 GCA_964599525.1 uncultured Bdellovibrionales bacterium | reverse complement strand
TTAATAGTTAATTGTTAATTTATATTTAGCAGTATTTTATTGTGTAATATCTTATTATAAAGCATAAACTAAAAAATATTTTAAAATTAATTAGATAGTTTAAAACTTTGAATTAATAGATATAATAGATGAAAGTTAATAAATGAAACTTTTTATTTAATTGTTTAATTTATTTGATTAATAAACAACACAGTCAATTTATAATTAATCAAATAGTTAAATAAAAGGACTAATTTATATAGTTAATGTCGCAAAAGATATATTGTGCGACGCTATACTTCTCTTAAATAATTATAATATATTAAAGCTGATGTTCATTTGTATTTCTGATTTCGGAATGTAATTATTAAAAGAAAGTTACTACTAATGCTACGATATTCCTAACATTTTAAATTAGCAATAAATAAGTAAATTAAAATTATCTACTTATTTTATTAATGTTCCTACAAATTTTTCATTATTTAGGTATTTTGAAACATTGCTTAAGTCATCTCCACCAATAATAGCAACTTCTACTTTATTTTTTTCGGCTAACTGAGAAGCAATTGGATCGAAAGGTGCATTTAGGCCGGGGCTCCACTTGTCCCCTACTATCTTCCTAAAGTCTGTCCAATTTATATTTTTTATCTTTTGAGCATCATTAAATTTATTTGGATCTTTATCATAAACATAGATTATGTTAGAAAGATTTATTATTTTTTTAGAGTTAAACCTTTCTGCTAGGATGGTCGCTACATAATCCGTTGACCAACCTGGTCTCCACCCTGCTGCCAACATAACACTTTCTCCATTTTCAAAATGCTTCCATAAATTTGCTTTTGTTCGGGGATTTTTGTTTATTCGTGGTTGAGCATATTTTTTAAAAATAGTTTTAATAAGATGCGCATTCATTCTTGTAGCATGGATCCCTAGCCAGTCTTGTTCCTCCTCATCAACAACGGTTATTTTATTTAATGCTTCTACATAAGTTCTACTTAGACGCCCTCCTCCAGTTATAATCACAAATCGCTCTCCTTGATTTATATGTCTCTCTATAAGAATTTTAAATCTTTTTAAAAATTCCGCATTAATGACTCCTCGTGCTGGAGCAATAAGAGAACCTCCCAAAGAAATTATAATAGGTGTTGTTTTGTTGTTGATTGGCATACCATTAAAATTAAAAATTAGAAATTGTTATTTTTTTCTCCTAAACATCCCCCTGCTGGCAAGTAGCCTTTACTTTTAGCCTCTTCTGCTGATTTAAAACAAATTAAGTTTGATTCTTTTATTTTCTTTCCATATTTGCAATCTGTGGTATGATATTTTTTAGAGTTGCGAGAAGCTACGAATAGACAATCTTTGTTCTCTCGTTTGCTAGTTATTTTATTTTTCTCAACGATATTTCTATTAATGTTCACTCCCTGCCTTTTTAGAGCCTTGATGGCCAGGGAAGCTTCTTCTTGGGCTGGATTAACGTTTTTAATATCTCTAATTACAATATCAATAGGTGTATTATTATTGCTTTTTATTTTCCCTAACTTAAAACTGATAAGAGCAGTTAAAAATACAATAGTCAATAATAAAATTATTTGTCCATAATGATTCCACCACATTATTAATATTGACTTTTTTTTCATAATAGGGTATGATTAATATTGTTATGATTTAAAGTTATTAGCCTACCCAGCTGACGATTTAAATCTATAAGTAACTTTAATAACCATAGCACAGAAAATCTTAAAAGTAAAGAGATTTTGTCAGTTTTAGGACTGATCCGTCTAAGGCGGATAAATTTATAGTTAATATTAATAATCAAAAATATGGCACATAGAAAAGCTGGTGGATCCACCGATAATGGTCGTGATTCTAGACCAAACTATCTTGGCGTAAAACGATTCGGAGGGCAAAAAGTTCAGGTTGGTGATATTTTAATTCGTCAAAGGGGAGCTAAATTTAAGCCTGGAGAAAATACCAAAAGAACAAAAGATGATACTATTATGGCTTTAGCAGATGGAACTGTACAATTTGTTACTAAAAAGGTAAAAGACTTTACTGGGAGGTTAAAGAAAAAAACTTTTGTGAGAGTTCAAAATAAATAAATTTTTTAGATTAGGTTTTTATTAACTATACATAAAAATTTGTTATTTTTGAGACTAGGTTAAGTATAAAAACGTTTAATCTCTTCTTATTAAAAAAACAGGTAGTTAATACCTGTTTTTTTAAATTGGCAAAATAATTAGGGTAACTTCTATTTACCTAGTTTTTTTCTGATAAAAGCAGGTACCTCGGTGTCATCTATGTCATTGTTTACATTTTTTTTCTCTATTTTAATATCATCGTCTATTTGTATTTCAGAATTGTTAATTATTACCTGACTTTCTTTTTTCTCTCTTTTTTTGTTAAATAATTTAAAACCACTCTCGGCTCTATCGGATTTTTTTTCATTAATTATTAATTCATCTTCCGTATTAATATTCTGGGTGTCTTTTTTCTTGTTGACTAAATTGAGAAAAGTATTGTCAGTAGAGACTTTATCTTGAACCTTTATTTTGTCCCCTCTGTCATTAATATTATTAGCAATATTTTCATCACTATCTTGGTTGTTTTTTATAGATTTTTTTTTATTCCAATCAATTCTATTCCTTGACGGAATATCACCGTCTATTTTTGTATTTTGATCAAAATCAAAACCAGTAGCAATAACAGTAACTCTCAATTCTCCTTCCTCAGCACCGTCATCTATGGATGCTCCAAAAATAATCCTAGCATTGGGATCAACACTTTCTGTAATGGTATTGGCAGCATCATTAATTTCGGCCATGGTCAAGTCTTTCGCAGAACCACTGATGTTGAATAATACCCCTTTTGCACCATCGATGGATACATTTAATAGTGGGGAGTTAATGGCTGATTTAGCGGCTTGTATAGCACGGTCATCTCCGGCGGAAATCCCAACCCCCATCAAGGCATTTCCACTTTCCTGCATAATAGCATTAATATCGGCAAAATCAACGTTGACAATTCCTGGCTTAGTAATTAAATCAGAAATTCCTTGTACTCCCTGTCGTAGTACATCATCAACAATCCTAAATGATTGTATCAATGAAGTATTTTTATCTATCATGTGAAGCAATTTATCATTTTGAATGATAATTAAAGTGTCTACTCTTTCTTTCAAATTCTCAATAGATTCATCGGCAATGACAGCTCGTTGTTTCCCTTCAAAAGCAAATGGTTTAGTAACAACGCCAATAGTTAATGCACCGGCTTCCTTAGCAGCTTCAGCAATGACTGGTCCGGCACCAGAGCCAGTACCCCCCCCAGCTCCATAAACCACAAAAACCATATCAATCCCCTTCATTGATTCGTGAATTTCATCTCGATTTTCCTCAGCAGCCTGACGTCCTATTTCTGGGTTCATTCCGGCTCCGAGCCCTCGAGTTAAATTTTTTCCAATATGTATTTTTTCGCTTGCTTTACAATGATGCAAATCTTGAGCGTCAGTATTAACCACCATAAACTCGACTCCAGTCAATTGACTTTCCACCATCCTGCTGATAGCATTAGCTCCGCCCCCCCCTACGCCAACAACTTTGATTCTGGCGAAAGTTTCTACATCTGGCTTTATCTCAACCATAATTTTATCTTATTAATTTTACTTGATGAATTTAAACAAAAAATACCTTGCATAGTTTATTATTCTAACAAACTCTCCAAAAAAGTCAAGTGCCTTTAATGATTATTCTTAAATAAACTTTTTAAACCATTTTTTTATGGTTTCTATACCTTCTCCTGTTGCAGTTCCTAATTTATTTTGGGAAGATTTATTTTTTTTATTGTTAATATCATTGTCATTGTCTATCACCCATAGCAACATTCCTATGACAACATTAAAAGATGGTCCATCTACCTTATCCGTTAAACCGCTCATTTCCGCCGGGAAACCTATCTGGGAAGGTAGTTTTAAAATATCTTTAGCTAGGTCAACTGCTCCGTGGACATATGCTCCACCACCACTTAGGATTGAGCCTGCTGGAAGTAAAGCACTTCTTTCAATTATTTTTAATTCTTTTTCT
>CAZRER010000074.1:0-4058 GCA_964599525.1 uncultured Bdellovibrionales bacterium | reverse complement strand
GGCAAATGCCTTCAAACGTACACCCCAGCTATGCTGGGGGTTTATAGGACAACAACAGGTAGAGGCAAGGCCTCTACCTCTTGCTTTTTTTTGAAAATGTGGTATCTTATGTAAGGTAATTAGCTGGAGTTAGTTTATAGGATTAATTTTAACTATAGGTTAATTATTTTTTTAATCACACATACTTAATTAGAATTTGACCTGGTTATACTTTAGTATAACTTAAGAATTCATCGATAATTGAGTAGCGGGATATTTATATATTTTTTTTATAAATATCATTAATAGGTAGGATTTATTGTGTAGTATGTAATTGTTTTTAAATCAGTTAAGCATTATGCATTAAATTCAATAAAAATATGGTAGAGGATAAAAAGCTTGTGAAAAAGCAAGTAGTAACAGATCCTACATCTTCAGAGAAGAATGTAAAAAAAGTTGAAGAAGTAAAGGAAGTCAAAGAAATAAAAGAAGTCAAGGAAGACAAAAAAGCAGTTGCTCCAGAGTTGTCTTTAGAGGCAATGCTTAAGGCAGGTGTTCATTTTGGACACAAGAAAGCCTATTGGAATCCTAAAATGTCCGAGTATATTTTTGGGGTACGGAACGGAATTCATATTATTGATCTAGAGAAAAGTTTAGAATTATTTGAAAAGGCTTTAAAATATATTGATGAGATTGCAGAAAAGAAGGGAATGATTTTAGTAGTGGGAACAAAAAATCAAGCCAAACAATTAGTCAAAAAAATGGCTGAAAACATGGGAATGCCCTATGTTAATGACCGATGGCTAGGAGGCACTTTTACTAATTTTAATTTTATAAAAAACAGAATAAGATTTTTAATTAACAATAGCAGTGCTTTAGAAAATGGACGATTAAATAATTTAACAAAACTTGAGAGAAATAAATTGCAAAAGAAGCTTAATAGAATGGATAGTAGAATGGGTGGATTAGTAAAGATGACCAGACTGCCAGATGCCGTTTTAGTTTTGGATGTAAATAAAAATATAGATACAGTTAAAGAAGCTCATAAGGTTGGCGTAAAAGTTATCGGACTAGTTGATAGTAATAGTAATCCTGATATGGTAGATTATGCAATCCCAGCCAATGACGACGCTGTATCATCTTTAAAATACATCCTAGAAATAATTGCTAGTAGAATAACTAAATAGGATTTAGTTTATTTTGAGCATAAATTAAATTTAAAAGTTTAAAATATAAAAAAATATGTTAGAATTAATAAAAAAAATTAGAGAAAAAACTGGAGCTGGTGTTGTAGATATTAAAAAAGCCCTAGAAGAATCTTCTGGTGATGAAAATAAAGCTTTAGATATTCTTAGGAAGCAAGGATTAAAAAAGGCTGATAAAAAAGCAGACCGCATAGCTAAAGAGGGTATTATTGTCTCCTATGTTCACGCTGATGGTAAAAGTGGTGCTATGGTTAAACTTTTATGTGAAACAGATTTTGTTGCTAAAAATGACAAATTTAAAGAGTTAGCCAATGACATTGCTATGCATATCGTAGCAATGAATCCTGAAAATGAAGAGGAATTATATACACAGCCTTTTGTTAAAAATCCAGAAATAACAGTTGAGGATTTAATAAAAGACAGTATTGCCACCATTGGAGAAAATATTAAAGTCGATAAATTTGTGAGAATAACCGTTTAAAGAAGTCCTATTAGGTATAGTTGAGTTTAATATTTTTATTTAAATTAATGTTAGTTCAGTTTTTTAATTGGGGGAATCCAGAAAGTGTGACATCATCTATGTCCGAGATTAAACTTGGAGATATGGTTGTAGTCCAGCATAGATGGGGTTTATTTATTGGACAAGTAACCAACAATACTGATAACGGTAGTAGTGGCGACGAGGTGGTAGGACAAGTTATTAGAAAAGCAACTGCTCAAGATCTTGAATTAGCACTTAAGAATAAAAAAGTAGAAAATTCCCTAAAGAAAGAAATAAAAAAGGAGGCGAGAGACGCTGGACTAAAAATGAAAATAGTTGAGATAAAATTAAGTATCGATAGCGGGTGTATTGTAGCTATCTTTACGGCAGATAACAGAGTCGATTTTAGAGAGTTAGTAAAAACACTTTCTGCTAATATGGGTAAATCTGTTAGGTTTCAACAGGTTGGTTCCAGGGATGAAGCTAAAAAACTAGGAGGATTTGGTATCTGCGGTAGAGAGCTATGTTGTTCTAAATTTTCTAGAAGTTTGAAAAGTATTACCACTGATATGGCTAGATCCCAAAATATTGCCCATCGAGGATCGGAAAGACTTTCCGGATTGTGCGGAAGATTGATGTGTTGCCTCTCTTATGAATCTGAGCAGTACGATGATTTAAGCAAGTCAATGCCCAAAAGAGGCGATAAAGTTTTGTATGAGAAACAGGAGGTCCAAGTTACTGATACAATGGTTTTAGAACAAAAATTAAAAATAGTTTTGTCCGACGGGACAAGAAAAGTCGTTGGACTAAACGAAATAAGCATTATATAAAAAAATGAATATTACAGATAGTATAATAATTGTAGTTTCTTTAATAAGTTTAACGGTTGTTATTGTTATTGTCACAAAAAGTTTGAAAAGAGTTGATAAGGATATTATTAAAGAAATTGAAAATAACAACAAATTAAATAAAAAGGAAAAAATTACAACAAAATTAAATCGAATAAGATTTGTTGTTTTAGAATGGTTAGTGAGAAAAACAAAGCAAGGTATTCAAAAAATTCATTCCTGGACGCTTAAAGCCAAGAACAAAAGTAATAGTGAATTTTTTAAGGCTAAGGATGAACTTAGCCTAGACAATAATAAACAATTCAATGACAATAAAGTAAGAATAGAAGACAAAAATAAAAATAATAAGCAAAAAACTCAAGATAATAACACATCCCAAGAAGGTGGTATTTTAGAAAAGATATCACTGCAAGATGAAGATATAATAATGGATTCTATAGTTAAAAATAGCAAAGATAATAAAAATAGTTTTATTAAAACCCTATTCAAAAGAAAGAAAGCTAAAAAAACGAATGTAGATATTAGGAAGAAAGAGAAGAAAATCCCATCGGAGTGGTCTCTTTCTGATAATCCAGTCAATAGTAGGGGGGGTAACACAGGATTAAAAGAACAGAATAAGTTGAATGAAGCGGGAGACGCCATAATAGGGATTGATCGCGAAATATTGGAAAAGAAAATTTTACAGAAAATTGATAAAAATCCTAAGGATATTAATAATTATCGTGAGCTTGGAGAGTTGTATATTAAAATGAAAAAATATGATGATGCCATGGAAGTGTTTAAGTATATTCTCAGTGTTTTGCCAGATGATTTTGAAGCAAAGCGTCGTCAAGATAAAATAAGATTGTTACAAACCCAAGGATAGACATATGCCAAGATAGCTCAGTTGGTAGAGCACACCCATGGTAAGGGTGAGGTCGTCGGTTCAATCCCGATTCTTGGCTCTAGTTAATTTTAAATTTGAAATTTGAAATTCGAAATGAATGATAAAATTTTAAATTATTAAATACTCCAGGTAGCATCGATAGACAACGGTACTTTCAACGTTAATTTATAAAAGTAGGCTAGTATTTGCCATCCTTAGCCGGATAAACGCTTGATTTATTCTTGAAATCATATATAATAAATCAAGTATTCTTAATTATTAATTATACATTATTCATTATTCATTAATAAAAGGGGTCGGTGGCAGAGTGGTCAAATGCATCAGACTGTAAATCTGACGACGCGAGTCTACGGGGGTTCAAATCCCTCCCGGCCCACATTCTCCTTGCCTGTGTAGCTCAGTTGGTAGAGCAATCGCCTTGTAAGCGATAGGTCATCGGTTCAAGCCCGATCGCAGGCTCCAGAATAAATTTATAGGCTCATCGGTTCTTACCCTAAACGGGTGATGAATAGTCTACGACAATTCAAAGCCCGATCGCAGGCCCTAAGATAAAAACTTTATAAGATTATTTAAATCAAACAAAAAACCGCCTTCGGCGGTTTTTTTGTTGTCCTATAAACCCCCAGCATAGCTGGGGTGTACGTTTGAAGGCATTTGCC
>CAZRER010000073.1:0-4093 GCA_964599525.1 uncultured Bdellovibrionales bacterium | reverse complement strand
TTTAAAATGAAAAATTTTTGTATAGGTTTATATTTTAAAATTTACACAGCATAATCCTAACGGAAGTGATTCTAATGAAACAAGAATTAAACTTGCATATGCCAACACACCCACAATCACACCCACGCTTTTAAGACAAAACTTCGACGATACGTATCGTCGAAGTTTTGTCTTTTTTATGAAAAAATAATTTAAAATAATAAAAAACACTATTGGCGAATGACTATTTTTCAAAAAATAACATTGAAAAATAATTTCATCTGCCAATGGTGAATGTAAATATAAAAGAACAACACTAAACTAATAATCTTCAAAACGACCATAGGGCGTTTCTAGAATTATTTTGTTTTTATTATCTGAAGAATTCTTTTCACAAACACCTAACTCGTAAAGTTTGATGTGTGTTTGTTCGCTGATAATTTGCATAACTTCTGCAAATTCAGGAGAATCTTCTCCAACCACATCAATTCCAACTCCACAATTAAAAGTCTCTAGCATATTCCGCCAAGTTTCACTTGTTTCTTTTTGGATTAACTCAAAAATTGGTGGGACTTTTGGTATTCTCTTTTTGTATATTATTCCGCTCCCAACATGACCAATCTTAGTGGCCCCACCTCCTGTATTCATAGAAATACCATGTAATAAATGTAAGCTGTCTCTCTTCTTTAGTTCCTCTATCATTAATTTTATCACCAACGCCCATTGTCTAGTTGGTGATAAAATTGCCTCACTTACAGTCATTCCCTTTAAAATTTCTGGCTGATTATTAACTTTATATTTTCCCTGATAAGAAGATTTTTCATTACTCAGAAAAGGATATTTCTCTGAATAACTTTTATCCATTAAAGCAATTCTAGCCAAAGTTACCCCATTAGACATTATTCCCGAATTTTCTTTCTCTTCCCAAATAGCCTGCCCATCACTGGCAAATCCATAAATTTTATCCCCTGGTCGAATGTCACCAGCAATAATATTTTCCTTTTTGGTTTCAGCCTGAATTCCCACATCAAAAACCATACTAGAAATCTGAGTTGGAAGGTCAGCCGTTTCTCCTCCTAAAAAATAAACCTCTTTAAAATTATTTCGCCGATAAATATCTAATAGCTCTTTTAAGCGCAAAGCAATCTGTCTCATAATAATATCTTTAGGAAGATTTAAAGCGTTAATATTAATCACATCAGTAATAATCCATCTGCCTTCTACAAATCCGCTAGCGGCAATGTCCCCAGTATTCATAGAAATAGCGTCGTCCACCGCTCCTTGAAAAATAGTTTCATCATCTGTTTCCAAATAATGTAAAATCCTTTGCACGATTTTACTTCCATCACCATCCATATGTTGCGTGAAAACCTTCTCTGGATTTTTTTGATCAACGACAATATTCACAAAAGCGTTTGGATAATCATTATTTATATATTGTGTAAAAATCTTACGCACTCTACCTTTTTGTGCATCTATTCCCAATTCACTATATTTACTTTTTTTAGACATAATATTATTTCTTAATTTTCATCACACCATTTTCTAGCGTTTTGGAACATTTTTAACCAAGGAGATACTTCCCACTCCTTATTGTTTTTCTCACTCATATACGGCCACTGCCATTTTAAGAAAGCTCGTTCTGGATGAGGCATCATTGCCAAATGACGACCATCTGATGAACATAATCCTGTAGAACCATCAGGAGAACCATTCGGGTTAAATGGATATTTTTCTGTTGAATTTCCTTGGTCGTCCACATAGGCAACTGTTACTAAATTTTCATCAAAATTATTAATTTTTCCTTCTCCATGAGCTACCCAAGCACCTAATCTTGAACCTTCCATACCTTTTAACATTATGGCCGGACTTTTTTGAATTTCCACAGTTACCCAACGAGATTCAAATCGCTCAGAATTATTATGATTAAATTTACCAGGAACCCAATCCAACAATCCCATTAACTGACAACCATTACATATTCCTAAAGAGAAAGTGTCTTTTCTGCTATAGAATTTATCAAATAAATCTTTAGCTTGCTTATTATATTTAATAGTACTAGCCCATCCCTTAGCAGAACCAAGTACATCAGCATAAGAAAATCCACCAACGAAAGCAACTCCTCGACAATCACCCAATTCTACTTTGCCTGCCAAAATATCAGTCATGGTTACATCTTTGACTGCAAAACCAGCTTGATAAAAAGCCGATACCATTTCCCGATCGCCGTTACTCCCCTCCTCGCGAATAACAGCCACCATTGGCTTAGCTTTCTGCTCCAATATTTTTCTTGAAGTTTTTTGAGGAATGAAAGTCGTCGTATAAACAGGATTAGCAACGTCAAAAATATTTTTCCTTTCCTCATCAGCATTCTCAACATTCATTTGTATTCGTTCTATTTGATAACTAGTTTCCTCCCAAACCTGTCTAAGAGTTCGCATATCCTCATTTAAAATTTCCTGATTATTATAATCGATTTTAATTTGTTTTTCATTTTCTGTTTTTCCTAGCTTAGAGGTAATTTTTCTAATCTCATATTTCTTGATAATTTTTTGGAATTCGTCCAGCTTTTTTTCCTCAACTTCTACCACCAAGCCTAATTCCTCGTTCAACCAAAAAGCTATTTCGTCTACTCTTTTATTCTCATAATTCAATTTTAAACCGCAGTTTCCAGAAAAAGCCATTTCCAAAACAGTAGTTATTAATCCCCCATCGGATTTATCGTGTCCAGCAACAATAATATTTTCTTCAATCATTTCCTGAATGGCTTGAAAGGATTTTTTTAATATTTCCGAATTATCAACATCAGGAACCTCATTACCAACCTGTTTTATGGTTTGAGCAAAAGCAGAGCCTCCCAGTCTATTTTTATTTTCACCTAAATCAATAAACCACAACTCACTAGCACCCGCCTTTTTTATATCTGGTGTGATTACTTTGGTAATATCTGAAATACTAACATAAGTTGAAATTACTAATTCTCCTGGGGATTTTACTATTTCTTGGCCAATTTTTGTGGCCATTGACAAAGAGTCTTTTCCTCCATCAACAGCTATTTCTAAATTAACCATTAAATCTCTGGCAGCCATTGCCGCTTGGTACATTCTACTAGCTTCTCCTTCTAATTTAGCCGCCCACATCCAATTACCAGAAATCTTGATATTATTTATAGCACTAATCTTTGCCCAAACTAAATTTGTCAAAGCCTCTCCAACAGACATTCTTGCTCCAGCTTGAGAATTAACAATCATTTTGATTGGCTGTTCGCCAATAGAAATAGCCACGCCTGTTTTGTTAAAGTGCGATTGGGCTACAACGGCAACATTGGAAACCGGTAATTGTGCTGGGCCACAACATTGTTGTTGAGCAATCAATCCAGTGACACTCCGATCAACTTTATTTGTTAAGAATCTTTTAGACCCAACGGCTAACAATTTTAGAACATTTAATAAAACATCTTTAAACACCAAATCAGTAGAATAATTAAGATCTTTGAAATTTGATTTAATAATTTTATCCTTAAATGTTTTTTGAGGCATTTTCCCAAGAATTTTTTTCAGCTCTAAGTCAACAACCTTGGAATTATCTAAACTATCCACCACTTCTATTTTTCCATTTTCTGTTATCTCTCCTAAAATTTCATAGCTAGTTCTCTCTCGTTTGCAAATGTCTTTAAACTCTTTAATCCTTTCTGGTTTAATCAACAAAGCATTTCTCTCTTGGTACTCAGCTCCCCAAATTTCTAAAACAGAAAGAGTATTGTCGCCTAGCTTTATTTTTCTTATATCCACCCTTCCTCCAATTGGCTCCACAATTTCTGTTATAACATTGCAAGGTCCTCCAGCCCCTTGATCATGAATACTAATAATTGGATTTTTTTCACCTAGTTCAATGCAAGCTCGCAAAACTCTATTCATTTTTTGTTCCATTTCAGCATCCCCCCTTTGAACAGCATTAAAATCTAGCTCTGCTTTATTTTCTCCCTGAATCATACTAGAGGCAGATCCACCGCCCATACCAATTCTATAGGCAGGACCACCAATTTGCACTATTAACATTTCTTTTTCTGGCATTCCTTTTTCAATGTGCTCATCATTTTTTTTTCCTATCCCTC
>CAZRER010000072.1:1587-4121 GCA_964599525.1 uncultured Bdellovibrionales bacterium | reverse complement strand
AATTAAAGATTTGGAGACATTAACAAAGAAACCAAAAGTTTACGAGTTGGATGTAGCTCACAAAAAAGACTTAGAAAAAGTTTTTAAAGAAAATAGATTGACCAAAATTTGTCATTTAGCTGGACAAGCTGGCGTAAGGTATTCTATAGAAAATCCTTATACCTATGAAGAATCAAATGTATTAGGAACTTTAAATATGTTGGAGTTAGCTAAAGATTATCAGGTACAAGATTTTGTGTTTGCTTCTTCTAGTTCAGTTTATGGAGCTAACACAAAAACTCCTTTTAAAGAGTCAGATAAGACAGAGACCCCAATGTCACTTTATGCTGCTACTAAAAAAATGCAAGAGCTAATGGCCTACACCTATCATTCTTTATACGATTTAAATTGTACGGGGCTAAGATTTTTTACGGTTTATGGTGATTGGTATCGTCCAGATATGGCTTTATTCTTATTCGCCGAAAAAATGTTTAAAGACGAGCCAATAAATGTTTTCAATAATGGTAAAATGCAAAGAGATTTTACTTATATTGATGATATAGTTGCTGGGGTGATTGCTTCTTTGGATAAGGCTTACCCCTATGAAATTTTTAATATTGCTGGAGGGAAATCCATAGAATTAATGACTTACATAGATGAACTAGAAAAAGCCATTGGTAAAAAAGCTAAGAAAAATATGATGCCAATGCAAGCAGGCGATGTACCAGTAACTGATGCAGATATTTCTAAGGCTAGAAAATTATTGGATTATAATCCGCAAACAACGGTGGAAGATGGAGTAAAAAAATTTGTACAATGGTATAAAGACTATTATAAAATTTGATTTTATTATTAGTGACTAATTTTTATTTTTACTTTTTAGCTGTTTAGGTTGATTGATAAGGTAGTCACTTTCTACTTTTAACTAACACAGGGGGTATGATTAAACGATTTACTGATAATTTTACAAAAGGAGAAAAAATATCCGAGTCAATTACACGCTCGGCTATTTTGATTGCCACCATGGGATTGGCCAGTAGAGCATTGGGATTGATTAGGGATAGAATTTTAGCGGCTAAATTTGGAGCTGGAGATATTCTTGATGCTTATTATGCTGCTTTTAAAATTCCAGATTTGGTTTACAATTTATTGATATTAGGAGCATTGTCAGCAGCATTTATTCCAGTTTTTTCTTCTTTAATCTCAAACAAAAAAAAGGAAGTAGAAGCTTGGAAATTAGTGGAGACAATTCTTACTCTTGGGTCAATTATTGTTGTGATAATTTCTGCCATAATTTTTATTTTTACCAATTCTTTTGTCGATTTAATGGCTTTTGGATATAGTGAAGATAAAAAAGAAATGGTTGTGCAAATGACAAGAATTATGCTGATGAGTCCAATAATACTAGGCATTTCTGGTATTTTTGGAGGAATTTTAAATTCATTTAAGAAATTTTTCTTTTATTCTTTGTCGCCGATTTTCTATAATTTGGGAATTATCTTTGGGGCTAGTGTGTTGTCAATATATTTTGGTTACTTGGGGTTGGCTTTTGGGGTAGTGTTGGGAGCAATGTTACATTTGCTGATACAATTGCCAGAAGTTCGTCGTTGTGGATTTAAATTCAAAGCTAATTTTGATTGGAAAAATAAATATTTCAGAAAAGTAATTTTATTAATGATTCCCAGAACATTTGGTATTGCTACTGCTCAAATAAATTTAGTAGTTATTGTTGTGTTGTCTTCAACATTACCATCTGGTAGTTTAGCAGTATTTAATTTTGCTAATAATTTACAGAGTGTTCCTTTGGGATTGTTCGGCATTTCATTTGCCGTAGCCTCGTTTCCAGTTTTAGCTCGTCTTTGGGCCAATGATAAAACTGATGAATTTGTTAGTAAGCTCGCTGGAACTATAAAGAAAATTATTTTTTTTGTAGTACCAATATCAGCTTTAATTTATGCTTTACGAGCTCAAATAGTAAGAGTTGTCTTAGGGTCAGGTAAATTTAATTGGGAAGATACAAATTTAACATTTGAAGCCTTGGGGATATTTGTAATTTCTTTATGGGCCCAAAGTTTAATACCTTTATTATCAAGGTCTTTTTATGCTATACACAATACTAAAATTCCTTTTTTTACAGGAATTTTATCGGGAGTTTTAAATATAATGTTGGCCATGATGTTCATAAAAAGTGGCGGAGTTTTAGGATTGGTTGTGGCTTTTACTATCGCTAACATTGTTAATGCTATTTTATTATTTTTTCTACTTAGGGTAAAAATTGGAAAAATAAAAAATCAAGGGGTCGTAAGGCTTTTTGGAAAGGTAATGTTGGCGACCATGATAATGTTGATAGTCATTCAGACACTCAAGGGATTGATAGGTGCCGAACCATTTGGTGAAAATCAGGTTTTGTTAGGAGTTGCTACTCAATTGGGTGTAGCTATTGTTGGGGGGATAGCCTCTTTTGTGGGAGTTAGCTGGTTGCTGGGAGTACAGGAATTAAATCATTTTGCAAAAGCAATCCATAAAAAAATTATAGTTAAAAAAATCACCCCTGG
>CAZRER010000072.1:0-1487 GCA_964599525.1 uncultured Bdellovibrionales bacterium | reverse complement strand
CGATGCCAGTTCCTCCAGTAAGAGAGGGTGCACCAGTACCCAATGTTGATAAAAAAATTATTAAAAACGGCTCGATTGAATTGAAGGTTGATGACGCGGAGAAAGTAGCCAAGGAAATTAATGATATTGCTAAAAAACTTGGGGGAGATATTTTCTCTAGTAATAGTCGTCGTCAGTCTAATGGAAGTTTAAGAGGGAATTTGACGGTTAAAGTTCCAGTTGATAAATTTGACGAAGCAATGGAGAATATTAGAAAAGCTGGAGAAAAAGTTATTTCTGAATCAGTAAATGCGGACGATGTAACTATGGAATATATTGACTTGAAAGCTCGTTTGGATAATAAAAAAGTGGAAGAGGAAACTTTTAAAAAATTATTAGATAGAAGTGGTAATTTAAAAGATATTTTAAGTGTTACTAGGGAATTGACTAGAGTTAGAAGTGAGATTGATAGTCTAGAGGGACAATTGAAATATATGACTGCCCAAACAGATATGGCGACTATTAATATAACTTTAAGTGAATTTGTGCAAATTTCTACCGATAGAAATTCTTGGAAGCCGTGGAGAACGGTTACAAAGTCATTGCATAATTTAATTTTAAATACTCAAAATTTTGTTGACGGGTTGATTGAGTTTGTGATTGTTCAATTACCAATTTTAATTGTTGTTGCTTTGTTAATATTTGGAGTTTATAAGGTTGTGTTGATGGTTTATAGAAAAATTAGAAAGTAGTAGGTGTTAATAATTTTAAAAATTTAAAAAAATGAGAAAAGAAAATTTTTCCGCTGAAACTGGTTTAGAAAATGAAACAAAAAAAGAAACGGCAGAAATTAGAATGATCAATTTTATGCGAAAACTTTTGCAAATTATAGAAAAGTCCAATCAGGGCAGTGAACGTAATAATGATAATTTGTCCAATAAAGAGGTTTCAGAAAGGATAGAATTAATGTATAGAAGTGGGAAGGATAAAAATGGTAAAGTGATAAGAACTATACTTAATGAATTGTTAGATAATCACATAGAGAATTTATTAAGTTTTCGAATTTTAGATACTGAGAAAAATATTAAGCTTGAAGTATTGGAAGATAAAGGATTTGTTTTGTCGAATATTGTTATTCCAACTGGTGCCTTAGAAATGGTGGTTGATATGGGAGATGATAAACAAGAGACAGCCTATATTTATTGGGATGAAAGTAAAAATGAATTAATTTTAGAACGCCCGAAACCTACTGAACGAGAAACTATGGATGCATCACCTCTCAAATCTATATCGGATCTTAATTATATGCAAAGGAGACATACTACCCAATCTCCATTGGGTGTGTCTTCTACGCCACTTAATAGTGATAATAGAACAGATTCTGGTGGTAATAAACCAAATTATAAATAGAAACAAAAAAATAAAATCACTTAGATGTTTAACGTCTAAGTGATTTTATTTTTCTTGACTTTAAGTTAAAAAAGAGTATTATATAGGGGTGGGGGTAT
>CAZRER010000071.1:0-4188 GCA_964599525.1 uncultured Bdellovibrionales bacterium | reverse complement strand
TTACTAATATTGACAAAATATTTATTTGGTATATAATGATAATAAAGATAGATAAGATAGATTAATTCTAATTATGATGATTAGGATTATTTTTTTATCTTAGAGGAAAATATATAGTAGAGATGGCTAGAAGTAAACTCAAATTTTGATCCCCTCCACCAAAAGAAAGGTGGACAGGTTTACACAGGGGGTGTGACGATACGAAGATTTTATAAATTGATAGTTTTTCGTATGGTCCAATAAATTTAATAAATTAAATAAACAAAATGAATAATCAATCAAGAATTATTAAAGATCAATCGAGTATGGGACAGTTTAGTAGTGCTATTGCTCAGATTTGTGATGAAAAAGGTATTGATAAGGACAGGGTTTTAGTTTCCATAGAGGCTGCTTTAGCGGCTGCTTATAAAAAAGATTATGGCAAAAAAGGACAAATTATTATGGCTAACATGGACGAGAAAACAAGTGAAGTAAAATTTAGACAGTTTAAAGAGGTTGTTGATGAGACAACTAGGGTTATAGAAGATGAATATATTCCTGATGAAGTTCACGAAGTTCCAGAACACGCTATAAAAAGTGAAGAGAAAATTGAACGTCATCAAATTAATTATCAGGAACAATCAGATGAGGATGGAGAATCTAATTTGCCAAGATTTAATTCAGAGAGAGACGTTTTGCTTGAAGACGCTAAAAAGGTTATAAAAGATATTGAGTTAGGAGATTATATTGAATTTGAGCTTGAGGGACAGGACCAATATGGACGAATTGCTTCTCAAACTGCTAAGCAAGTTATTATTCAGAAAATTCGTGAAGCGGAAAGAGAAGTGATGTATGAAGAGTTTAAGGGTAAAGAAGGAGAAGTTATTAATGGAACTGTACAAAGAATTGAGAATGGTAAGGTATTCGTTGATTTGGGGAAATCTATAGGAATTTTATTTCCTTCAGATCAAATTCCTGGTGAGGAGTATCGGATGGACCAAAGATTGAAGCTTTATATTGATAAAGTAGATTCTAATTCTCGGTCCATCGGTATTAATTTGAGTCGAAAACATCCACAACTTTTAGCAAAGTTATTTGAGTTGGAGGTTCCAGAAATTTTTACAGGGAGTATAGAAATAAAATCTGTGGCTAGAGAGGCAGGAAGTCGTTCAAAAATTGCGGTAGCATCCAATGAGGAGGGGCTTGACCCAATTGGTTCTTGTGTTGGGCAAAAGGGAACAAGGGTGCAAACTGTTATCGATGAACTAAATGGAGAAAAAATTGATATTATAGAATGGATAGATGATCCAGCAAAAATGATTGCGCAGGCTTTGTCGCCAGCAAAAGTTATTAAAGTTGAACTTTTGGAAAATCAAGATGAAAAAAAGGATGACGGAGATGAGAAAAAAATAAACAAAGATTCTGCTGAAGATATTAATGATAATAAAAATGAAGATGTAGATATAGATAAGACAATAAATGATGCTAAAGCAGAAGAACCTATTAAAAAAGCTATTGCTTACGTAAAAGAAGATCAGTTATCATTGGCTATTGGTAAAAGAGGACAGAATGTTAGATTGGCTGCAAAGCTAACTGGTTGGAGTATTAATGTTGAAGCAGTTAAAGTTGATGAAGATGAAGAGGTTAGTGTTGATGATGTAAAAAAAGACAATTCTGAATCTGAAAAAAAGACTGAAGAGAACAGTAAAGAGGGAAAAGATGAAAAAGAAAAAAGTGATGAGAATAAGACAGTTGAGGAGGAAGAGATTGTTGAAAACAAAACTACCAAAGTCAAGGAAGACAAAAAAGAGAAGCCAGACAAGAAGGTAAAAGAAAAATCAGCCAAGAAAAAAGTTACAAAAAAGATTAAAAAAGAAGAAGTTGAAAAAGAAGAGAAATAGTATTTTGAGATTTTTGACTTTGCCTAAAATCTTATTTATAGATAAGTTTAATATCATCTTTCTAAATTAGTAAAAGAGTAATTGTCTGGAAGTAATTCTACAAAGAATAAATTTAATAATTTTAACAAATTTTAAGATAAAAATATGAAAGATAAAACTAAGAAAGAAAAGTCTAAATATTTAGTAAGTAGCAAAAATTTAACTAAATCAAGTAAAGAGTTGGTATTTAAAATTCCTGCCAAAGAGTTTGATAAATTCTATGAAAAATCACTTAAAGAATTAAGTAAAGATTTAAAAATATCTGGTTTCAGAAAAGGTAAAATCCCAGCGGAGGTTGCTGAAAAAGAACTAACCATGGAGAGGGTTTTGTATAATGCTGGAGATATGGCTATTCGTAAGATTTATGTAGATACAATTATAAACGAAAATATTCCTGCCATTGGTGAGCCAAAAATAGATTTAAAAAATATTAAAAAAGGAGAAGATTTAGATTTTGTAGCTACGGTAGATTTATTGCCAGAAGTAAAATTGAAAAATTATAAAAAAGATATAGAAAAAATTAACAAAAAATTTGAAGGAAAGAAGCCAGAAGTAACTGATGAAGATATTCAAAAAGAGTTAGATGTGCTAGCAGCACAAAAAGTTAAAATAGTTACCGTCAATAGGGAGGCTCAAAAAGGCGATCAGGTGGAAGTTGATTTTGACGTTTTTGTTAATAATGTGGCTATCGAAGGTGGTAGTGCTAAAAAGCATCCAGTAATTATAGGGGATGGTAAATTTATTCCTGGATTTGAAGATGAGATGATTGGAGTTGTTGCTGATGAGGAAAAAGAATTTGAATTGACTTTTCCTAAAGATTATCACGCTAAGCATCTAGCTGGTAAAAAAGCTAAATTTAAAGTAAAAGTAAATTTGGTTCAAGAAAGAGAGTTACCAGAATTTAATGATGAATTTGCTCAGGGTTTTGGAAAATTTAAGACTATGAAAGAGCTAAAAGATAATCTAAGGCAAGGATTGGAACATGAACAAATTCATTGGATTGAAGATGAATGGAAAAAAGAGCTTATAGAATTCTTAATTAAAAAAGTGGATATAGATATTCCTAATTCTTTAATTAATAGCGAAATTGATGTTATGATGAGAGAGTTAGAAAATGATGTTGCCAGGATGGGATTGCAAAAAGAGCAATATTTTGAACAGGTTAGAACAACTGAAGATAAATTAAGGGAAGAATGGAAAAAGAAACAGGCTCCTAATAGAGTCAAGGCGGCTTTAGTACTTAAAGAACTTGCCGAAGAAAATAAGATTGAGCCATCAAAAGAAGACATTCAAAATAGAGTTGATCAAGTGATTCAGCAGCAAGAAGCTTATGGACAGGATCCAGCTAAATTAGATATCCAGAGAATTTATGAGGCTATTAAGGGAAGTTTGACGAATGAAGAAGTTTTTAAATTCCTTATGGGTGGGGAGGACAAAACTCATAAATGTAAACACTAGAGCATTAAAATATCTAAGTATCTAAACATTTTAATGTTAAAGTTTTAGATAATTTAAACAATTAAGTATTTAGAATTCATTTTAAATTTAAAATTTTAAATTTAAAATTGAAGCGAAGCGATAGTATGTTAATTCCAACGGTAGTTGAAAAATCACAATTTGGTGAACGGGCCTATGATATTTATTCTAGGCTTTTAAAAGAAAGAATAGTTTTTTTAGGAACGCCAATTGATGATCAAATTGCTAATGCGGTAATTGCACAGTTGCTATTTTTAGATTTTCAAAATAATAAAGAGGATATTAAATTATATATTAATTCTCCTGGAGGAAGTGTTTCGGCGGCTTTGGCAATTTATGATACGATGAATTTTATCAAGAGTGATGTTTCAACCCTTTGTATTGGTGTGGCAGCATCAGCGGCGGCGATCTTGTTGTCAGCGGGAGAAAAAGGAAAAAGATTTTCTTTGCCCAACAGCGAAGTGATGATTCATCAAGTCATGGGTGGAGCACAAGGACAAGCTACAGATATTGATATTCACGCTAAACATATTTTAAAAATAAAGGAAAAGCTTAATAAAATATTATCTAAACACACTGGTCAAAAAATGAGTAAGGTGGTAAAAGATTCGGATCGAGATTATTTTATGAGTGCTCAGGAGGCGGTTAAATATGGAATTGTGGACAGAATAATAAAGTAGAGACAAGTTTATTGACAAAAGTTAATTTTGGCTATATAATAGTAGAAGTACAATTAATTTAGGGTTTTTGGTTTTTTTATTCTTCATCAAGCTTTCTAGGTGTCATTTTCTAC
>CAZRER010000070.1:0-4305 GCA_964599525.1 uncultured Bdellovibrionales bacterium | reverse complement strand
TGTTTCGCTTATCCTTCTCAAATAATTCAGCATCAATCCAATCTATCTCAGGAATAATATTGTTATTATAAGAAGCGTGTTTTAAAGCTTCGATTACTGAAATATAGGAATCGGACAAAACACAATCACCCGTATTAAAATATTTACCCACAACACCTATTTTTACTTTTTTCTCAGCTGAATGTACTTTTTTTACAAAATCTCCCCAGCCATTAAAATTTGTTTTTTTAGATTTTTTAAGATTTAATTTTTCTAAAATTACTTTACCGAAGCCATCTTTTTCAAAATTCAATGGCACATCGTAAATTGATTCAACATCTGGAGCAGAAATTACTGCTTCTGGTTTTACGTTACAAAAGAGGGCAATTTTCTCTTTTCTCTTGCCATCTATTTTGTTTTCACTACGGGCAATAATAATGTCTGGCTGGACCCCGGCCGAATTTAAAAAACGTACAGCCTGCTGAGTTGGCTTAGTCTTCATTTCCCCAATCTTTTTTGGATAAGGAATAAAAGATAACATCACAAATAAAGTGTCTTCTGGACAACGAAGATTCATTTGTCGAGCAGCTTCGGTGAATAATTGATTTTCATAATCACCAGTAGTTCCTCCGATCTCGATAATTACCACATCGGCCTTTGTTTTTTTACCAGCTTTTTTAATTGTGTTTATTACCTCGTTAGTCACGTGGGGAATAATTTGTACACATTTTCCCTTGTATTCTAAATTTCTTTCTCTTTCTATTACTGTTCGGTAAACGCTACCAGTAGTCATATAATTTTCTGGGGGTAAAGTGATATCTAAAAATCTTTCATAATTTCCCATATCTTGGTCTGTTTCTAACCCACTTTCCAGAACGAAAACTTCTCCATGCTCGGTGGGGTTCATCGTCCCCGCATCAACATTAACATAGGGATCAATTTTCATTACAGTAACGTCATACCCATTTGCTTGGATAATTCTTCCAATTGATGAGGTGGCCACCCCTTTACCAATACCTGACATTACTCCCCCGAGTACAAAAATGTACTTTGTTTTTTGTTTTTGCATATTATTATTTTAAAAATATTAAATTTTTTAGAAATATCACTTAGATGTTCGATGTTCATGGTATATCTTAACCTTTAAATAATATATAAGTTCAATATAAAAATATTACAGTCTTAAAAACTACCCAAATAATTAACGTCGAATGTCTAAACCTCTCATTTTTTAAGAATAATTTTACAAAATTATTCTTAGACTGTAACTGATATTTATTTGCACCTTTACTTCTAAAAACAAACAAGAGCTCCCTCCTAGCCCCTGTTTGTTATTTTAAATATATCTTAAGATTCGCTCGTCACTTTTAATTTGATGGTCGCTTTAATGTCATTATCCCAAATAATACCAATTTTAAAATCACCTATTATTTTAATTGGTTTGGCCAAAACTATTTGTCCAGAAGATATATTTAGACTTTTTTCTTCCAGAGCTTTCTTAATTTCTTTTTTGGTTAATGCTCCAAATAATTTTTCACCCTGTGCCTTAACTTTTATCACAATCTCCTGGTCATCTATTTCGCTAGCTAACTTTTTTGCTTTTTCAATTTCCATTTTTTTAGTCTCTGTTTGTTTTTTGATTTCCAATTCTGCTTGCTTAGCGTTACCTGCTGTGGCTATTACCGCTTTTTCATTGGGAATTAAAAAATTCATTGCATAACCATCTTTTACCTCCTTTATTTCCCCTTTTTTTCCAAGACCTTTAATATCATTTAATAATACCACTTTCATATTCTTACAAATTTACAAATTAATTGCAAGCATATTGAACTTGCTCCTAAATATACAACTTATTTTTATATAAAATGCCAGGTGTTCAAATTCACAATTGAATTTGGAAAAATATCTTATATCAATTTTTTCTAATAATTTTCTGCTAACTTTTTTGCAGTCATCTCATTATATTTATTTTCTAAAACAACAAGTTTTCTTTCAACATTTTTAATTTTTTTATACTGAACGCCATCCTTTTTTCTTAGTAGTCTTAATTCCTTCCTTATTTCTACTATTTCATCATCTATTTTTGAAAGATACTCAAAATGAATCTCAAATTTTTTATCTATTTCTTCGAATCGTTTATCTATTTCTTCGAATCGTTTATCTATAGCTTCAAATCGTTTATCTATAGCTTCAAATCGTTTATCTATAGCTTCGAATCGTTTATCTATAGCTTCGAATCGTTTATCCATCTCATCAAATCGTTTGGTAAATTTTTCATCTAAATTAGCAATTTGAACTGACTGATGCTCTAGCACTGTAGCAAAATCACTTCTAAAATCTTCCAAGACCATCAAAATTTGACTATCTCGTAAATTTCCATTCTGATCATTATTTCTATTTTTATTGCCTTTTGACATACACTTATATCTTATTAATTTTCTTTTGATTTAAAATTTTTACTCTTCATATTTTTAAATATTTTATAAAATGTTTTTTGCTTTTTCAAATTCACAACTGCACACCTTTTTAGTATTTTCCCTAAATCCTATCCCTTACTTCTATAATAATAGCAGAAAAATAAATTAAAGTCAAAAAATATTTAAATAATTATTTATCTCTTTACCGTGGTCGCACCGGATCTTGTCACCCGATTATTTTTATAGTCTACCTTCACCGGTCCCGGATATATGGTCACTTTGGAAAAAATTAAATTTTTAAATAACAACCTCTCTGCCCTCTTTGAGAGCATTGGATTATCATAGAAGAAGAAGTCAAGGGCAAATTTGTAAATGTCAAAAAAACAGCTTGTTTAAGCTGTTTTTGAGGTTTATAAAATAACTATGAAATTTTTTGTTTTTTTATTTAAAAAATTGTCTATAAAAAAATAATTAACAAAAACTGATGAACTATCTAGATTATCTAAACTACAGATGGTTTAATAGATTTTAATTGCGCTAATTCTTTTTCTAGTTTAGCTACTCGTTTTTCTAAATCATCTGTTTTCTTCCGACTAATTTCGTTTGCCTTTTTCAAATTTTTTAGGTCATTCTTTATTTCTCTCAATTCGTCGTCAATATTTGATAAATAATCCATAATTATTCCTAATTTTATTTCTACTTCATCAAACTTTTTATCAAATTTATCTTCCATTTTATCAAATCGTTGATCCATTTTATCAAATCGTTGATCCATTTTATCAAATCGTTGATCCATTTTATCCAATCTACTAACAATTGCTGTGTGTTGTTCAGCAATAATAGTAATGCTATCTTGCATTTGCTCAAACATTAGTAATACTTTTCTTGAATCATCTTTAGTCATCTTTTGAAATATTTATTTTTTATAATTTTTATATCTTAATAATAACAAGTTATTAGTTATTAGTCAAAAAATTTAGACAACTTTGGCGACTTCTTTGGCGACTTTTTTATTAGTAACTGTTGGTAAAAGTTTATTTCTGGTTGGTTTTTTTACTAACCCAGCGATAGCCTCCGCCACATTAATTTCATCTTGTTTAGTTACAATATTCTTCTTTTTTTCTAACAATCCTTTAAACACGCCGGGAAAGACTAAAGCATTATTAATTTGATTAGGAAAATCACTTCTACCCGTACCAACAATATAAGCTCCACCATCCATAGCTTTATCTGGCATAATTTCTGGAGTTGGATTAGCTAGAGCAAAAACAATAGATTTATCATTCATTGTTTTAATGTCTTCAACGGTTAATAAATTCCCCACCGACAAACCAATGAAAACATCAGCTCCAACTAAAGCTTCTTTTAAAGTTTTACTAGGATTATCTAAATTATTCATTCGAGCAATTTCCGCTTTAGCTTTAGTTGGGTTGGCACAAGTTTTACAAATTCCACCTCTAGAATCAAACAAAGCTAAATTGCGACAGCCATAGGCATGCAATAATTTGATGGTAGCTACTCCGGCTGCTCCAGCTCCTGAAACAACAATTAGAGCTTTTTTTAAATCTTTTTCGGCTACTTTAGCAGCGTTAATCAACCCAGCTAGAATGGCAATAGCTGCTCCGTGCTGATCATCATGAAAAACGGGAATATCCAACTCTTTTCGTAGTCGTTCTTCAATTTCAAAACATCGTGGTGCTGAAATATCTTCCAAATTTATTCCCCCAAAACTGGGAGCAATATTTTTAACTAAAGAAATAATTGTTTCCATATCCTGCGTATTGATAACAATCGGAATGGCATTTACTCTGCCTAGGTCTTTAAATAAAACTGACTTAGCTTCCATTACTGGCAAGGCTGGCCCTGGTCCCTGATTTCCTAGCCCTAAAATAGCACTACCGTCGCTGAC
>CAZRER010000069.1:0-4498 GCA_964599525.1 uncultured Bdellovibrionales bacterium | reverse complement strand
CTTGTCCTAGTTTTGTATAATATACACCTTCTCTTGAATTCATTTCTACAACTCTCTTAATCCCATCAATTTTCTCGTCAATATTTTCATTATTTAAAGCCCTAGCAAAATAAACGTCGGCAATATAAGCTCTGGCTACATAAACTCCACTAGTCAATAATCCAACCAATATAATTATCATTATAAAAGCTCCCAAAAATTTCGTCATAAAAACTCCTCTCAAATCAACACTATAATACTTATTTTCAACTAAACTGTCTGATACAAAAAATACCGTTAAGCTACCCAACAACACAGTTATAAATAAAATGCTTCCATTTATTTGACTAACCATTCCATTAGCCAGAAGCATTAGCATAGCAATAGCCAGTCCAATAATATACGCTTGTTTATCATTTTCTACTTTAAAAACTTTGCCAACATAAACAATAAAAATAATTACTAATCCTATCAATAAAATTACACCAAGTATCCCAATAGTTGAAATAGCTTCTGCTAAAACCCCTTCGCCTTGATATAAATATTCAACTCCTGACACTGAAGAGACTAACCCCTTTGGAGAAAATTTAGCAAAATCATAACCAAAAGTCGCTGGTCCACTACCAATAAGTCCCTGTTTCCAGCCAGATAACAATGAATTTTTAGCAATTTCATAACTAACGGGAAGTCCCACATGCACTTCCGTTGGTAAACCAATCTTAGCCACTGCTGGCATTAAATTACGATAATCTGATTTAGCCCAACCTGCCACCAAAACAAATATTGCTAAAATTGTTAACATTGCTATTCGACCAAAACGCCTCCCTAAAGATTTACCCCATCTGCCAATTAACAAAAACACTAGAGCCCCTAAACCTAAGATTACAACAGTCCAAGACACAAAAAATTTCAAAATAACTAAATCAATGATAATAGCTCCCAACGATATTAAAATACTTCCTTGAAACAACCAAGCTATCATTTTTTTATTCCACCTAGACAATAACAAGTAAGTTACAACCAACAAAGGCACCCCTGCCGATAAAATCGTGGCGAGACCCTTCAACGAACCAACTAAAGTAAACGGGATAAACACTTGAATATTCGCTGGAATTAATCCTAGCCCAGAAATAAGTGTATAAATACTAAGAATAATAATTGACGATACAATTGCCGTCCAAGCTTTTTTAGCAATACTTATAGTAAAATTTCCCAATATCAAATAAAAAACAAAAAGCATCGCCAAAATAAATATAATGCCTCTCGAAGGATCTCCAAAAAAACCAGTTAAGCTATGCCATCGATCAACGGAAAACCAAGCAGAAATACTATAAAGCAAAACAAAGATAGCCAAAATTATATCAAAAGGAGTTTTGCGTATTCTAATGTTCTTTTTAAACAAAAAGTTTATAAGAGTCAATCCAGCCACAATAACAACGACTAAATAAAATAAAGAACTCTTTTCAAAATCAATTCCCTGAAAAGTTTGTCTAGCAAAAAATAATCCTATAACAAAAAACAAAGAAACTAGAATAATATTATTTATAGATTTTAATAATCCGCCCCTTTTTACTCCACTATCAATATCATTCTTGTCATTTTTTCTAGGAATTTTCTCTTCCGTAAATAATTTTGTTTCTACAGTGTTCTTATTTACTAATGTCTTTTTTTGCTTCTTTCTCTTCATACTACTATTTCCACTATGCCCACTCTTTTTATTTTTAGACTTCACTGAAGATATTACTTGTTTATCCTTCAATTTATTTTCCAACAATATATTTTTAGCTTGCTTAATCCACTCCTCTGGCCTATGACTTCCTCGAACTTCACTTATAACAGTTTTTAGCTCACTTACACCAATCTTAATCAATTGTTCAAAAGATTTAATACCATTTTTATTTAAAACTTTTATAATTGCTGGACCGACCCCCTTTAATACACTCAAATCATCTTTATTGCCCACAGCTAAATCTGATTCATTTTTTTCAAGAATCTTATTTTTAAGACTAAGTTTACTTTTTATGTTTCCTTCTTTGTTTTTAGTTGAAAATATTTTTGTCTTCGTAGTTTTTTTATTTCTACCAAAAAAACTATCTACTTTATTATCCTCCTTTTTCATTTTATTTTTGTATTATTATTTTTTGAGATAAAACATTTTTGTTTTTAACAACAATTTTACGCCTAGCTACAATGCCGTCTGTTGTCTTAGCTGTCAATAAATATTCCCCCTTATTAAGCAAAAGATAATATCTTCCTTTTGTATCACTAATTACCCTAGAAATTACCTTTTTTGTTTTAGCATCAGCAACACTAATAGAAACAAATGGCGCTGGTTTATTATCATTTATTATAATACCATACTTTTTCTTTTTAGTAAAAAAAGCTTTAAATATTATAATGAATAAATAAACTCCCAAAATAAAAAAATTAAACAATACAGGATTAATATAACAACTCCAAATACTTATTATCAATCCTGCAAAAAATAAAATATTTGCTAGATATTTTCCCACCGTTATTAAAAAGACTCTCATAGTGCCCTTGGATAATTTATTCTCTTGTAAAATAGCAATATTCTTTTTGATTATACCAGACTCAGTTAATTCTACTTTTAATTTAATGTCATCGTCCTGCAAAAGAGCTTTTAAAAGATGCGCCTTGTTATTTTTTACTATTTTATAACCACGCTTTTGTAATTGCAAGTGATATTTACCCTTTGGTGCTAAAAAATAATATTCCCCATTTTTATTAGTAAATTTTGTTGCTTTTATCTTACCACTAATTTCATCAATAAGATCAACTCTTACCAAGGGAACCGGTGCCCCAGTTCCAGCTTCATATACAACACCGCTACGATATCTTTTCTTTGAAAATAAAAACCCCAAAAGCGCAGCCATTATTTGTTGTAAAACAACCCACAAACTGGCTGGTCCACCAAGGAAAGCTAACAATGCTATTGTTGAAACGGTAGCAGTAGTAGTTGTGATTGCTGATGCCCCCTTAACATTAACTGGCTCTTGAAGGTTAATTATGATGCTTTTACCAATACTAACCACTTCATCTATTTTTTTAGTATTGTCTACAGTTTGAAGCGTTGCAGCATTATTATTTATTTTTTTAATATTGGTTATATCTCCAACAAAATTATGCTCTTTAGGCAAAACTCCGATAATAGCCCAATAGTCTCCAATTGCATCACTATCGACTTTATATTTTTTATAATTACCTTCAACAGTTTTATTATTATAACCAACTCTCGTCCAAGAGCCATTATTAAATCTTAAAAAAATAACATCCTTAATGTTGTTTTCTTCGTACCAATCATTGTCTACTAGAAAACTAAGCCCTACCGAGCTAACTATTATTGGTTGTCCAAACGAAAATTTAACGTACTTATAAACTAAATATTTATCTGGCTCTTGATATTTCGAATCAAAATTCACCTCTCCTGGAAAATTATTCAAATATTCAATATTCAAAGTATTATTTCCTTGAGCTTTCGCCTCTATACAAAAATCAACACTCCAAATAACCAATACTAGCATAATAAATATTATTCCTTGAATCCTAAATAAATTTTTCATAAAAATAATTTTTAAGGACTAAATAACTTAAAAATCCTCGAAGCCTAAGTAATTTCTTCTTTAGCTTTCTAGCAAAACTTAGAAATCAACTTTAAATACTTCTCACCAACTCGAACTATTTCTTTACAGGAGGAAAACTTTAAATTAATGATTTTGCGTATGATTTAAGCGAACAATAAGTCTATTACTCAACCACTATAGAATTTGCTTTAAATTTTCTACCATTCATTTCAAAATTATTTACCTCCACATTGTTTATCTTGTCAATATTATCATTTTTTAACGGTTTATTCTGTTTATTAAGCAGATTGTACATAGCCAACCCTAACAACGCCAATATCAATAATATTATCATAAGCACAATAACATTTTTTAACATTTTTCCGTCCTCTTTTATTTCAAGACTACCAACGCTACTCTCATCATTATTTATTATTGGCTGTTCATTATTTTGAATAGAGTTTTGTTCACCGATATCTACCGCTTTACTATCACTACTAAAAGTCTGCAAAGACTCCTCTTCATTTAAAAATGGATTTTTTATTTTTGACATATTTTTATTTTAGGCCTCTCTGGAAAATAATTTCCAAAAAGTCTATTATTTTAATTATTGTCTTCTGGTGCTATTGTTTTATCATTAATAATAAACCAACTAAAAGTAATATCTTCGTCCGTTTCATTAGGCACTGTTACGTGAAAACCACTTTTTGCATCAATCTGTGAAACAGACATTGCTTGTTTCGCAATATTTCCTTTTGGCGTGATAAATATTTGACTATTTTCATCAACTGCCGTCGTCGAGATAAAGACATCCACCGCTCCAGCCACTATGACACCTTCCCCGACTGTTGCACCTGACTTATTCCCAGAAATAGCTATTTCCTCCGCCTCAATCTTTTTAGCTTTTAATCTTTCCACAATTAAATCTCCTGATA
>CAZRER010000068.1:0-4499 GCA_964599525.1 uncultured Bdellovibrionales bacterium | reverse complement strand
GGGTGATTGTGTTTTGTCCGATTCCTATATTTCAGTAATCGAAGCTTTAAAACATGCTTCTTACAACAATAATATCATCCCTGAAATAGACTGGATTGATGCTGAGTTATTCGAGAAAGATAAACAAAATATTGAAAGTTTAAAACAATATGATGGTATTATTGTTCCGGGGGGATTTGGTAGTCGAGGGATAGAGGGAATTATTTCTGCTATTAAATTTGCTAGAGAAAACAAGATACCTTATTTAGGCTTATGTTATGGAATGCAACTAATGGTTATCGAATTTGCTCGTAATGTAGTTGGGTTAAAACATGCTCACACTACGGAAATTAAGCCTCGAGCAAAATATAAAGTGATTGATTTAATGGAAAAACAAAAAGCCAATCTAAAAAAAGGCATTTATGGAGCAACAATGCGATTGGGGGCCTATCCCTGTAAAATAAAAAAAGGAACTATTGCCGAAAAAGCCTACGGACAAAAAAACATCACCGAAAGACACAGACATCGCTATGAGGTAAATAATAAATACATTAAGAAGTTGGAAAAAGCTGGTTTAAAATTTTCTGGGACTTCCCCGGATGGGCAGTTAATGGAAATCGCTGAATTACCAAAATCAGAGCACCCCTTTATGTTGGGTAGTCAATTCCATCCAGAGTTTACTTCTTCCCCACTAAATCCAAATCCATTATTTGCAGAATTTGTGAAATCAATTAAGGGGGATAATTAAATTTAAAAATATGAAAGCTAAATTTATAAAAGGAATTGTGGGAACAAATGAAATATTGCAAGATGGGCTAGAGCAGATTGCTTTCATTGGACGTTCGAATGTTGGAAAGTCTACTTTAATTAATAGTCTAATTGGTAGTAAAGGATTGGTTAAAACTTCTGGGCAACCAGGAAAGACTCAGCAGATAAACTTTTTTTTGATTAATGAAGGTTCGAAAGATGAAAAATATTTTGTTGATTTACCAGGATATGGTTATGCTAAACTTTCCCAAAAGCAACGAGAAAAAATGAGGAAGATGATACTTTGGTATTTTATTAGTGGAGAGGCTGATATTAAAAAAGTAGTACTTATAATTGATGCAAAATCTGGGCTTAAAGAATTTGACATTGAGATGATAAATGTTCTTAGAGAATATAATCATAATTTTGTTATCGTGGCTAATAAAGTTGACAAATTAAATCAAAAACAATATCACAAAAATTTTACAACAATTTTGGAGCAATTGGGCGATGATGTAACAATTCTCCCAGTTAGTGCTAAAACTGGTAGAGGTAGGGATAAAGTGTTAAAATGGATAGAAGAGTAATAATATTTAAAAAATATGTTGAAAATCTTCAAAGTAATTATTTTAATACTGTTTATCCTAAGTAACGTGCAAGAAGTATTTGCTTTGGAGAATAATCAGAGTAAATTTTTTAATACTGCAAGTATCAAAAATTTGCAGTCAGTAAAAAATGATATTCAAAATACAAGAAAGGCAGAGGTCATTGTTTTCGTTAGGGATGGTTGTGGAAATTGTCAAAAAGAGGAAGTTTTTTTGCGGTCAAATCAAGGAATGAAAGACAATTTTAAAGTTACTATTTTAAATATCGCTGATCAAAATAATAAAAAACAATGGGAGACCATTCTTTCCAAGCACAAGCTATCAAAAGTAACACCTATTACTTTAGTTGGAGGAGATGTGTTAGTGGGGTTTAATGAAAAAATAGTTGGTGAAAAAATATTAGAAAATAAAACAAACACTAGAAGATATAATTTAGATTTTTATCTATCTGGCGGGGAAAATGATAGTAGCGCAGAGGATTATAGCTGTACTGTGAATAATTCTTCAACTTGTTCCCTAGAGAAAGGGGGTGAATCTGAAAATATAAATTCTTTTACTGAGCAGAAATTGGAAAAAAGAGATGAAATAATGACTTTGCCTTTTTTTGATAAAATAAATATTAAAAAAACATCTCTATTTATAATGTCATCTGTTTTAGGTTTTATCGATGGTTTCAATCCTTGTGCTATGTGGGTTTTATTGACATTTTTAATTATTCTCTCACAGATTGGAGACAAAAAGAAAATGATTTATTTGGCGGGACTATTTATCTTAGCTGAGGCAATAATGTATTTTTTAATTTTAAATATTTGGTATCAAACTTGGGATTTTATTAAGCTAGATCAAATAGTAACACCTTTAGTTGGTGCAATAGCTATTGGCGGAGGCGCATATTTTCTCTATAAGTATTTTAAGAATAGGGAAGGGCATTTAACCTGTGAGGTGACTAGCTTAGAACATCAACAAAAAACTGTAGAAAAAATTAAAGAAGTAGTTGCTAGACCAATTACCATAATGACAATTTTAGCTGTTTTATTGCTAGCTTTTTCCGTCAACATTATTGAATTTGCTTGTTCTGTTGGAATTGCTCAATCTTTTACAAAAATTTTAGAATTAAATCAACTAAATTTTATTTCTAGACAATGGTATATTTTTATTTATACACTATTTTATATGGCGGATGATTTTTTGATTTTTGGTTTAGCAATTGTTGGTTATCAAAAATTTGCTTCCGTCGGCACAAAATATTCTCATTTATCTAGCCTACTTGGTGGAATTCTAATGATTATTTTAGGGCTACTCTTAATTATTAATCCCGCTTGGTTAGGATAATAAAAATATAAAAACATCGTAAGACTTATAACCAAACTAAAAAAGGAAAAGGGAGTAGAAAGAAATTTTAGAAGCTTCTAGAAAAACCCAAGTGAATAAATTTATAAAAATTTTAGAAGATGGTAATCATCAACAACTCCTCAAACAAAACGGGCTTTATAAAAACTTTTGGGAGAGGCAGACGAGGAGAAGGGTGTATTAAATTAAAAATTAAGAGTTAAAAATTATGAAAACAATCATAGCAATTGGCGGAGGGGAGCTAGGAGAGTTGGAAACCTTACCTATCGATAAACAAATTGTTGAAATGGGCAAGAAAAAGGTGGGATCTGAAAAATATAATCCTAAAGTTCTATTTATTCCCACAGCTAGCAATGATGCTGAAGGTTATTGCGATACTTTTAAAAAAGTTTATTCTGATAAATTGAATTGTCGAGTTGATTTTTTGTTGCTAACTAAAGAAAAATTAAGCAAAAAAACAATTGCTGATAAAATTTTATCTTCGGATATTATTTATGTTGGCGGAGGGGACACTTTAAATATGTTAAAAATATGGCGGAAGTTACGCATAGATAAAATTTTAAAAAAGGCTTATAATCAAGGAATTATTTTGTCTGGATTGTCCGCAGGAGCTATTTGTTGGTTTAGATATGGAGTTAGTGATAGTAGACTATTTATAAAAAATTCCAAAAATAAAAATTGGATGCGTGTCAGTGGGTTGAATTTTTTACCACTAACCATAAGCCCACATCATATTAGGGATAAAAAAATAAGAGATCGAGGGATTAGAGAGATAATGACTCGTACTCCTGGTGTTGGTTTGTCTATGGATGATAACACAGCAATAATTATCCAAGACGATAGATATAAAATTATTAGATCTAAAAATAACACTAAAATTAGAAAAGTCTTTAATAGTAGAGAGCGAATAATTGAAATAAAACTAGAAGATAAAGGATTTTTGAACGATTTAGTAAAGTACTAAATATAAATTATCAACATTATTTGTTTTAAAATTATAATTAAGTTAATCTAGCTGTTTGTTCATGATATAATGAGTTTGTTCATAGCCAAGTTTTTTATATAAGTTAATAGCTTTTTTATTTTTGATATGAACCATTAAACCAATGTTTTTACATTTATATTTAATAGCCTTTTTATGTAGTAATTTCATTGCTTTATAACCAAATCCCAGTGATTGATATTTCTCATCAATCATTATGCCAATTTTTGGGTAAGTATTAATATCTTTTAACATACAATATCCAATAGGAGTATGATCTTTTTTTATTATATAGCACTTTTTATTTTTATTACTAGCTATAAGTTTTTTAGCACCAGACAATGTTATGGTTTGCGTGTGCATGTATTTTCTATTATTTTTATTTGCAAACCATTTTAATAAATAAGGGATATAATTAATGGTAAATTTTTGTAGAGTAATCATGTCGTTATATTATTAAGTAGCGATTAGAATATTTTAATTGATAGAATCCCCTCATGCCTTCGGGGTAGGGTAACAACATGGAAACCATAAATTTCCAAAAACTAATTGTTAGGCTTAATCCACCAAAATACTCCGCTGAAAAAACAAAGTCAAAATCGAAGCGGGGCGAGATTGAGACGTAGTGAAGCGAGGGAAATTTTTAGACTAGCGTAGTTCATTAAAACATTTTGTAACCAGTGAATTTCTCTTTGCAAAATTTGTAATAAATTATAATTTTAAATTAATAAAAACTCTCTGTGCAAGTATTATACCACACAGAGAGCTAATTGTATATCTTATTGCATTAAAGCCAACAACCATTATCTGGGCCACAAATATCCCCAGTTTCGTAA
>CAZRER010000067.1:0-4579 GCA_964599525.1 uncultured Bdellovibrionales bacterium | reverse complement strand
CCCTTCTCTGCCCACAATGGCTTTTTCGGTTGTCGTCACTTTTCACAAACAAATAAATATCTAAAAGAAAATAAGAAAAAAGAAATCAAATGGTAGAAAACTATTTCCCAACATCTTCCCATAAAAAATTAATCAAGTGGCTTATCTCGTAAGAAAATAAAATTTTAAAATTTATACTCTTAAAACACTGGACTCTCGCCCACTTCCTTATATGGTTATAAGGAAACAGACACTTCCAACTATATAAGTCTAACATTTTTTCACCACTTCCTTATATGGTTATAAGGAAGTGGTTTATTTTTATCAGTGACTTTTATTATTTCTTCTTGATTAACTATAACTATTTTCTCACTAACTTACGGAGCTCAATTAAGATTTCCCTACCCAACTTTTTAGATTTTTTTATCCTCCGAGTAGCAGATTTAAGATCATTATTAATCTGTGCAAAATGTGTTTTAGATGAATTCCAAGAAGTATCACTAGCTATTTGACCAAGCTCATTATTAGCATCACGCAAACTTGCTTTAATGGAAACTATTTCAACTTTTATCTCTGATAACTTTCTTTTAGCATTTTTTATTTCTGAACTGTTACTATCAGATGCCTCAATATAAATTTCTACTTTATCTACAAAAGTTTGTAATTTATTTAATGCTTTTTCTTTTCTTTCAATACGTTTTTTGATGATATTTCTATACACATCATTTCGAGCTTTTAGCCAATCTTTTTTAATAATTTCTACCGATTGATTAAATTCTCCTTCTGTAAAGTCACCGTCACTTTCTATGCTCTGTTTTTTGTTTTTAAGTCGTTCTAAAGCGCTATCCAAAACGCTTAGCACTTCTGATTTTTCCTGGCTAGTTAAAAAATTACTAGCTTCCAGTTTTGTTTTTACCTTCTCCAAGTTCCTTATTACTCTCGCAATTTTTCCAAAAGCAGGGGTCTTAAAATCCATTACTGGATCTCCAAGTGTTGGCCCTAATTGAAGATGTAGACTATTATCTCTAATATTATTGATAGTATCTTGATTATTATGCAAACTATCTTGTATCATATCAGCCGGAGCAGGTAAAGCAAAACTAATTGAAGTACTTACTCCAAACATCATAACTACCAAGCTTATTACTGTAAATATTTTTTTCATTGTTTTATTTTTAAAAATTAAATTTAATAATAATCTCCATTAATTAATATTTTCATCTAAAATAATTTTCACATCTTGAAATTCATCGTCATCGTTTGACACCCCATTTAAATCATTTTCTAGATTATCAACAGCATCCTTAGATAAGGTAGTATTTTCAGCATTTACGTTTGTATTTGTATTTGCGTTTGCGCTGGCAGAATGATTGTCTATTGAGTTAGTATTGTCATTAGAATTATCCCCTAGACCATTCCCAATTAAATCCACCTTATCACTCGCCTTATCATTATCCATTGTTTGAATTTCTATGCTCTGCTTGTCTGTTGTACTCTTATTATGTCCATATTGATAAGCAATAAAAATTATTAAAAATAATATAACTGCACTCGCCAATCCAATAGCTATTTTAATACCTATAGGCATCTTTTCTTCATTATTGATTTTGGCAATCTCATTGTTAGATTTATTTTCTTCCCAAGAATCTTTTTTATTAATATTTTCCCCTTGGACAACGGTTTTAGTTTCTCCTCGTTGTCCAATGTTTTTTTCTTTCTCCATATTTTTATTTTTAATTATTATATTTATTATTATACTCTACAGTCTTGAGATCAACAAGAAAATATTTTAGATGCACAAATAATTTTATTAAATTATTTTACAATTTTCACAATTTCAAACTTACTAACACTCACTTCCTTATATGGTTATAAGGAAACGGGCACTTCCACTATATAAACTTAACAATCTTTTCCACTACTTCCTTATATGGTTATAAGGAAGTAAATAAATTGTTTTAGTTGTCTTAGTTTTTTATATTTTTTAATACTGAAGCCAAAACCATAGCCACCTCTTTACAAACCTAAGATCTTTTTCATTAATCTATGTTGCGGGTATTTATCCAGTTCACTCTCGTAATAAGTAGTCTTCTTCTTTTTCTTTTCGGAAGTTTTTAAATATTTTAAAATTAATTTTTTATAAGCCTCGTCCCTCTCATTCAACCAGTGATACACGCTCTGGATTGTTTTTGGACTTACTTTCATTTTCTCTTTTACTATCGCATAACTCTCGTCTTCAGCTAATAATTTAGCAACTTGAATACGTCGAGCCATCATCAAAGATTCACTCGGAGTTAATACTCCAATGAAAAAATCAATAATCTCCTGTTTTGTTTTTAATTGTGCCACAATATCAAAAAATTCTCCAACTAATTGATATCTTTCTTTCTTGGGGATAGAATAAACTTTTACCTTAGCCATATAATTATAAATTATTTTTTACATCCCTCCCACTTCCTTATAACCATATAAGGAAGTATTAATTTTGTCAACTATATAATATTATTTACTAGCTTTTCATTATTTACTATTGTTTGTTAATTATTCATAGGTTTAACAATTTTATTCATCGTCAACCACTTCCTTATATGGTTATAAGGAAACAAACACTCCCAACTATATAAGTCTAATAATCTTTTCCACCACTTCCTTATATGGTTATAAGGAAGTGGTTTATTTTTGTCAGTGACTTTTATTATTCCTTTCTGATTAGTTATTTTTTATATGTTTAATTTTTAATTTATCAAACTTTTATTTTTTATTTTTACTTAATTTTAATCCATTTTTTATTTTTTAGTTCTGGAGGTAAGAAAGTTTGTTCTTTATTTTCTTTATCTGTTGATTTGGGAGTATATTTATAATTTTTTCCATAACCTAAATCTTTCATTAGCTTTGTCGTTGCATTTCGTAAATGAAGAGGTACGGCCAAATTTCCAGTTTGTTTAATATCTTCCATAACATTTTCATAGGCCTCATACAAAACGATTGATTTTTTACTCTTAGCCATATAAATCGCCGCCTGGGCTAGATTCACTCCACATTCCGGCATTCCAATGAAGCGACAAGTATCGTAGGCAGCTGTGGCTTGTAACAAGGCTAAACTATTTGCTAGTCCAATATCTTCGCTAGCGAAACGAATTATTCTCCGTGCAATAAAAAGTGGGTCTTCTCCTCCGGCTAACATCCTACCAAGCCAATACAAAGTCGCATTAACATCTCCGCCTCGCATTGACTTATGGAAGACGCTAATAATATTGTAATGTTCGTCACCGTCTCGATCATAAAGTAAATTTGATTTTTGTAAGGCTTGTTCGATATTTTTCTTGGTGATGATTTTAATGTTATTGACTTCACTAGTTTGCTCGCTAAAGGCCAGGCTTTTTAGTCGCTTCACTCCCTCTGAAAGCCCGGCCTTGCTCGCTCCACGCTCGCTTATATTCTTCTGCGTAAGTCTGCGTTTACTGTCCGCATTAGTCCGCGACCACATCGTGGTAGCAAGCTCCAAAGCATTTAACATTGTCCGTGCATCACCGTTACTTAATTGTATTAAGTATTTTTTATTTTTTTCACTAATTTTGATTTTAATATTCCCCAATCCATTCTCCTTGTCTTGTAAAGATTGATTTAAAATTGCCAGCAAGTTATCTTCAGTTAAATTCTCCAAAACAAAAGTTCGGCAACGAGACAACAAAGCATTATTAACCTTGAAGCTAGGATTTTCTGTTGTCGCTCCAATTAAAATAATCGTACCATTTTCAACGCTGGGTAAAAAAACATCTTGTTGAGATTTACTAAAACGATGAATCTCATCAATAAATAAAATTGTTTTTTTTCCCAATCTTTTATCCTTTTCGGCTCGTTCCACGATTTCTCTTACATCTTTAACCCCAGCACTAATCGCACTTAATTGTTTAAAATTAGCTTTTGTTTCTCGAGCAATAATTCTAGCTAAAGTTGTCTTGCCAGTTCCTGGCGGACCCCAAAAAATCAACGAGGGAATACTATCGCTGATAATTAAATTTCTTAAAATTTTCCCTTCGCCAACTAAATGCTCCTGCCCTTGAAATTCCTCCAAATTTCTCGGTCTCATCCGATCAGCCAAAGGTGATAAAATATTCATTTTTTTAATTATCAATTTTCAAATAATCAAATTACACTCACTGACCTTGAATACTACTTCAAAAGTGAAATTCAAAAGGGCGTCTTTTTTTACAAAAACTTTTTTCTTAACTTTATTAATTCTCTTGCATCGTCCACTAGTTTTCCTTTGTACAATTTATAAAGCAATGGTATTACACCACAAGTTTCACACCGCCCCCAACAACATCCACCGTCCTTAGCGGACATCTCTCGACACAAAGCAACCTCTCTATCAAAAACCTCCTTACTAACCAACCCTTTCTCCATTCCCGTTTTACAAGTTATTTTTTTATTCATAATTAGAAATTTAAAATTAATTCTGATAATCTCCACTTAAAATATCCCGCCACCATTGTTGGTTATTTTTATACCAATCAATGGTCTTTTTCATTCCCTCTTCAAAGCTTACGGTTGGCTCCCAACCTAATTCGTTTTTAATTTTACTAAAATCAATAGCATA
>CAZRER010000066.1:2758-4699 GCA_964599525.1 uncultured Bdellovibrionales bacterium | reverse complement strand
TCATCTTGATTTAAATGTTTTATTAACTCAATTATATCTTCAGTTGTTTCGCTTTCTTTAATTTTATAAAGATGAGTATCAATCCCCACCTCCTTAGCTCGTTCCTGCTTAATGTTCACATAAATTTCCGAGTCTTCTCTGTCTCCAGCTAAAATAATTGCTAACCCCGGTCGTCTATCTAAACTGTTGTCAAAAATATCCCGAGCAATTTTCTGGGTTATCCTCAAAGCTAACTGTTGTCCATCAATAATATGCATTTTTGTTAATTAAAAATTATAAATAATTTAACATCCCTTGACAAAATATATCTCCTATGATATACTACAATATTCAAACTACAAAGCGTAGTTTGGAGTTTATTAATCACCAAAAGTTATAGTCTAATAATAACAACGATTGTAACTTTTGGCAACCATTGGAGGAAAAAATGGGAAAAATTGAAAGATTTTTTATGGATGATTTGATTTCCCTGGAATCATCAGGGGAAAATTATATTTTAGAAATAGAAATATACCGAAAAGAAAAAGAACGTTTTTTTCTTTTTATCTTAATACCCGCACATTGGACATTAAAAATCGATTTAGAAATAGTCCTACCACACCCACACAAGAATATAAAACTCGCAGAGAATTGGTATCTAGCGAAAGAAGGGGGAGAGGTAGCCTCTTTTCTGCCACTTTCTGAGATGGAGAAAAAAAGTCTTATGTCATTTATTCTTGAAAAATACCTTGAGGGAGAAATTAATATCTCCCTTATCAAAGAAAAAATAATCGAGATCGGAAGATCTCGAAAAAAGTAAATTACCACCAAAAAAGCCACGCTTTTTCAGGTGGTTTTTTTATTTGGGGGGCAGATTATTTAAACTATCTAAAAATATTAAATTCACCTATGCTAAAGTGTTAAGATGCTAAAATGTTAAAATGATTACTTGTGTAATGGGAATTTCTTGCAAAAACTTTTCACTTCTTGTCTAATTGATTTTAATATCTTTTCATCCTTAATATTCTCCGCTACCTCATTTATCCAACTAGCAATTTTAACAATTTCTTTCTCCTTCATCCCGCGAGTAGTTACTGCCGGCACTCCAATTCGTACTCCACTGGGATCAAAAGGGGAACGAGGATCATCAGGAATAACATTTTTATTTAAAGTGATACCAACCTTATCCAAGGCCACCTCAAATTCTTTTCCGGAAATTTCCTTACTTCCAAAAACATCCACCAAAACCATATGATTTTCTGTTTTTCCAAAAACAATTCTAAACCCATATTTTTTTAATTCTCTTTCCAATACTTTGGCATTTAATAAAACCTGTTGAGAATATTTTTGAAAAGAAGTTTTAAGAGCCTCTCCGAAAGCCACTGCCTTGGCAGCAATATTATTCATATGAGGCCCACCTTGAAACCCAGGGAAAGCAGATTTATCAATAGCCGAAGCATATTTTTTTTTGCACATTATCATTCCGCCCCGTGGACCACGCAAAGTTTTATGGGTAGTGGTTGTTACAATGTCAAAATACGGCACCGGGTTAGTCAAAGCCTTGCCAGCAATCAAGCCGGCAATATGCGCTATGTCAATCATAGAAATAGCTCCAACTTTTTTGGCAATTTGAGTAAAACGTCGGTAATTTATTTTCCGACTATAGGCCGAAAAACCGGCTAACATTAGTTTTGGTTTTTCTTTTATAGCCATTTTTTCTAGAGCATCATAGTCAATTTCTCCTTTTTTGTTAGTTTTATAACCGACAAAATTATAAATTTTAGCAGAGAGAGTAACGGGATGACCGTGGGTCAAGTGTCCACCATGTGATAAATCCATCCCCAAAACTTTATCTCCCGGTTGCAAAATGGCACTATAAACAATCATATTAGCTGGTGCTCCCGAATGAGGCTGAACATTAACATGTTGAGCTTTGAATAATTTTTTAGCCCGCTCAATAGC
>CAZRER010000066.1:0-2658 GCA_964599525.1 uncultured Bdellovibrionales bacterium | reverse complement strand
AATATTTATTTGACAATCACTCACACCTCCAAATAATGGTGAACGTCTTCGATCAATATTTAATGATATTTTATAATTCTTCCTCCTACAAATCCACAAATCAGCTACAACTTTACAAATATTAATCTATTTTTGTAAGCTTAATATTAAGAATGTTGTTATCTATCGATACTACTTGAAATATTTAATAACTCAAAATTTCATCATTCATTTAAAATTTTAAACTTCAAATTAAAAATTTTTTAGATGTGTGAGGGGTTACTTTATTTGCATAAATCAATAGGGCTATTTTCCGAAAAAATATTTCCACCAATAATAATAATTATCGTGGATAGTTTTAACATTTTCTTGATTTATATTATCATCTAGCGGTTTTTCAATTAAAGTATTTTTATTCCCCTGGACAATAATTACTTTCTCCCCTTCTTTCACTAAGTTTAATTTTTCCTTGATTTCTTTTTCTTGGAATTCGGTTGAATTAAAATAATCTATAAGTTTATTTAAATCCTTATTATTTTGGTCAAGTTCTTGCACTTCAGATTTTAATGCCTCAATTCCTCTACTAACATTTCGTTCATCCTGAACTCTAAGATAAATACTACGAATAATTGTAAAAATAATCCCCAACAAAAATAATATTACCAGTATTCGTAAGAAATTCAGAAATAATTGTCCTATTTTGTTGGTTTTAATTTTGGTCATAATTACATACTCTGCAGAAGAGGAATTAATGTAAAGGCTATCATCCCTACAATGCCAAGCAAAGAAATGATAATCCACACTATTCTAATTCTTTTTCTTGTTTTATTCAACATATAATCGCTTTGCTCCAATTTTAAATTTTAAATTTTAAATTTAAAATGAATTTTAAATATTTAAATGTTTTAAACTTATTTTTCAAATACTATAAATGTGATATCTGTTAGAGCTTTTAACAAATTTCAACATTTTATAATGTCTTAATATACTTTCTTAAATCTTTTCCGATGTCTTCTCGGTCAACCGCATAGGCTAAAATAGCTTTTAGATAATTCATTGGGTCACCTGTAGTCATCCATTGTCCATCCTCAACTTTCTTGGCATAAAATTCTCCGCCATTATGAATATATTTACGAATCGCATCGGTAATCCACAACTCATTTCCCTTGCCTAAGGAAGTTTCTTTTAAAACATCTACAATATCTTGGTTCAAAATCATTCTTCCAAAATCAGCTAGGTTAGATTTGGCTTCTTCCTGCGACGGTTTTTCTACTATATCTTCAATCTGGGTGGTGCCATCTATTAAATTCGCAATCCCATATTTAGAAACATCTTCTTTTGGTACTTCTTGCACTCCAATCATTAGGTGTCCGGTTTTATTATAATCATCAACCATTTGTTTAGTAAAAGAAACTCTTGACTTAACCAAATCATCTCCCCAGGCAAAAATAAATGGCTCATTTTTAACCAGACTAGCAGCCGAAAGAACTGGCGTACCATTTCCATAGGGACCTTTTTGCCTAACATAAATAAAATTGGCTAACTCTGCTAAATCATACATCTCACGGCTCAGTGTTTCTTTCCCACCTTTCCTTAAGTCATATTCAAGAGCCAAAGAATGATCAAAATGATCCTCTAGAGGTTTTTTATCCCAACGAGTGACAAAAATAATATCTTCAATTCCAGCCTCAACCATTTCCTCAATCACCAATTGAATAATGGGCTTATCTACAATGGGTAACATTTCTTTTGGTTGCGCCTTAGTAGCTGGTAATAATCTAGTTCCCGAACCAGCCACAGCAATAACTGCTTTTTTAATTTTTTGCATATTATTATCTTTTTAAAAAATTAATTTTCTGAATGATCCCTCGGCACTGTTTTAGTATAGCAAACAATAATTTAAAAATCAATAAATCATTGCTCCTATTTTTATTTATAATATTGTGATTTGAATAATAAATACGTTATTTCACATTGATTGGTTACATCTTGAATCAATTCGAGCTGTTCATCATCAATCTGATCACTTTTTAAATTATCTACGAATATATAAGTTTTCAAAGAGAAGTTATCATGTTCGGAAAATATAACTTGTATATCTTTATTATTATCTATTTGGCCTTTTTTGCATAAAAATTTATTATCTATTTGTGTTATCTTTTTTCTTTGCTTATTATCATCTTTTAAAAATATTTCTTCTATCGTACTATAGTTATTTAAATCAATAATTCTCAAGCTGATATCATCGTTTTCCGTTAATCCAGCAATAATTTGCAACATTTCACGTATTACATTTTCTAACCTATTTTTATCTGCTGGCGCTTTAAATTTCTTTACCAACTGTTTTATTATGGACATCTGCACATTTACTTTTCCTAAATATTCAAAAGTGCCTGCTGATAGCTTTTTTTGTTCTTCTAGCTCTCCGCTCAATTTGTCAGCCTTACGATCATTTTCGTTACTATGAAAATCATAGGCCTTAAACAGTTTAATTAATATTCCAATTTCAATGGCTAGAAATATACTTTCTATTGCATATTCCGGTACCCCCCACACTCCCCTTTTGATTAAATATGGAGTAGCTATAATAAAAATAAAAAGCAAAAAAGAATTTATTCTTAAAATGATTTGAGCTCTTTTAAATGACGATATTTTTATAAGATTCATTTTTTTGTTATT
>CAZRER010000065.1:0-4865 GCA_964599525.1 uncultured Bdellovibrionales bacterium | reverse complement strand
CATGTTAGAATTACCTACCGTGTCTGTTTTTCTTACTGAAGTTTTATTATATATACCTAACGTCATAGTAGCAATAGTCATTTTAACCATTGGATTAATTGTTGGTAATTTTATATCAGAACTTGTAGGAAAATCAATTTCCACATCTGATTTTATTAGTCCAGCTTCAGTTAAGGTTTTAAAGGTGGTAACAAAATGGGTGATTGTATTATTCTCAATTATGGCTGCCTTGGCCCAATTAAACATAGGAGCCCAATTAATCTCAATCTTATTTACGGGAATTGTTATGATGTTTTCTTTGGCTGGGGGAATTGCTTTTGGTTTTGGGGGCAGGGAGAGAGCTAAGGAATTATTGGATAATGTTTTAGACAAAAAATAATTAAAGATATCACGTTTGGTTTTCAAATTTTTGCATATTATAATAAAAAGTCGCTTTTTAAATTAGTAGTTTTTGTATGAGAATAAGCTTAAAACGCTTAAGGATTGTTTTATTTGGGATTTTGTTAATAGCAAGTCCCATTTTTGTGTTGGCAAAAGATTGCGAAGTTGATAAAAACTCTAGTGGGGATGAAGATGGCAGTAAAAAACATCCATACCAAACAATTACTAAGGCAATCGAAAAAGGCTGTGACGATATTGACATTGCTAGAGGTACTTATAATGAGAAAATAATACTGGGAAAAGGAGTTGAGCTAGAAGGTGAGGGTGATAAAACAATCATCACTAAAACTATAAAAATGAAAGATGATTCGTCACTGGAAGGTGTTTATGTTAAAGGCGAAGGGATAGAAGTTTTAAAAGATGCCAGTGTTGATATTAAAAATACGAAAATTACAGGAGCACACATTGGTATTGTTACTAAGGGTGGTGGAAAATTAATGGTGTATAATTGTAAAATTATTAATAATGGAAAAGGGTTGTATCTACAATATGGTAAAGACGTGGACATTAGAAATAGTGAAATTGTTAATAATAGCGAGGAGGGAATTGATATTAGAGCTAACATTGATGGAATTATTAAAAATAATAATATTGTTGGCAATAAAGAAAGTGGGATAGAAGTAATTGCTGGTAAATCTGATTTAATAATTAGTAATAATGTCATTAAAAATAATAAGGCTAGCGGAATAGCAGTGCAATTCTACAAGGAAAATTGGGCGCTAGGCAATCTTAAAATATCAAGCAATATTTTAGAAAATAATAAAAACTATGGGGTTGATTGTAAAATTCCCAGTGGTGGTCTGCCTAGTTATAAATATTGGTCAAGATCAGTTGATTTCGCCTATAATAAAGTTAATGAAAACGGGAAAGGTAATTTTTCAAAGAATTGTGATTTTTCCAAAGAGGATATTTTAAAAGCTACAAAAACTGAATCAGAAATTGAGGCTTTGAAGAAAAAACTAGAAAAAAATACTAGCGAAGAAGAAGTAGAGCGACTTAGAAAAGAACGCGAAGAAAAGGAACGAATCGCTCAGCAAGAAAAAGATTGGGAGATCAAAAGAAAAATAGAATCAAAAATGGATGAAAATTTTCAAACAGGATTACAACGACAGGAAAATATAATTCAAAAAATAAAACAGGAAAAGAAAATCAAGATATTTTTTCTGGGTATAGATTCAGAAAATATAGAACATTTAAAAAAGGAATTAGACCTTTATGGAAAAACAATTGAAGAAATAAAAAAAGATTTAGAAAAAATACAAACCGAAGAGCTAAAAAAAGATTTAATAAAAACAATTGAGGAAAAAGAGTTGCAATATAAAAACAACTCAACTTTATACAACCATTATAACAATAAATTTGGCTTATTTCCTTGGTTTAAGAAAATATTTTCATAAAGAGGAAATAAGAGAATAAAGGCTACCTATTTTATGTCTAAATCATCAGAATCAAAAACAGTTTTGGGTAAATCTTTTTCTATCTCTTCAAATTTTTCTAGTTGAGATAGTCGTGCTTCTTTCTGTAGTCTACGATTTTTTTGTTTTTGCCTCTTTGTATCTTCTTTTTGCCAAACTGCTATTCTTTGTAAGCGAGCTTGTTCTTTTTTTGTGTATTTTGCTGGTTGTTGTTTGTGTAGATCATGTCCGTCTATAATCACGGCTTTATAAAGGGTTGGTTTTTTATTGTTTAAATTATTTGCAACCATATATTTTTTTGCTTATTTATCAAGACTATTCTATACTTAGTATATAGCAATTAATTAAATAAGTCTATGAAAATAGCATTTGTGCATGATTATTTAGTACAATATGGCGGAGCAGAAAGGGTCCTGGAAGCATTAATGGAAATTTGGCCAGAAGCTCCAATTTATACTTTAATTCATGATCCAGAAGCAGTGCATCATCGTTTTGATAATAAGATTATTAGAACTTCTTTTTTACAAAAAATTCCTTTTGCTAAAAAACATCATCGTATTTTTCCACCTTTAATGATGTTGGCCATTGAGCAATTTAATTTAGATTACTACGATGTGATTTTATCAGATTCTTCTAGTTTTGCTAAGAACATTATTACAAATTCTTCTACTAAACATATTTCTTATTGCCATACCCCCATGCGCTATGGCTGGGATGATTGTCAATATTATACTCAAGAATATAGTTTTCCGGGTATTGTGAAAAAAATTAGTCCATTTCTGATGAATTACATTCGGATGTGGGATTTTCAAGCGACCAATGGGGTGGATAAATTTATTGCTAATTCTAAATTTGTTCAGGGAAGAATTAAAAAATATTATCATCGGAAATCAATAGTTATTAATCCCCCAGTAGAAGTGGATAAATTTTATGTTACAGCCGATGATAAGATAAAAGATTATTTTTTACTAGTTGGTCGAATGATGAAGTATAAAAAAGCAGATTTGGTAATTAAAGCTTTTAACAAAATGAAATTGCCTTTAAAAATTGTTGGTCGAGGAGTTGAATTTAAAAATTTACAAAAAATTGCCGGGCCAACTGTGGAATTCTTAGGGCGGATTAGCGATGATGAATTAAAGAAAATTTATTCTGAAGCACAAGCCTTCATTTTTCCTCAGGAAGAAGATTTTGGAATTGTGGCTATTGAAGCTATGGCTTCTGGACGACCAGTAATTGCTTATCGGGCTGGGGACATTGAGGAACATTTAGAAGATAGGCTGTCTGGAATATTTTTTGAAAAACAAACAGAAGATGATATAATTAAAGCAGTGGAGAAATTTAAGACAATAGAATTCGACTCAAATTATATTCGTCAACAAGTTCTAAAATTTGATAAAGAGAATTTCAAGAAGCAGGTAGAAAATTTAGTGCTTAGTACTTAGTTCACCGTTCATAGCTTTTTACTTATGGTTCGCAAGATGGTTTTGTTATAGTATGTAGTTAAAATAATTTAAAAAGATAAACAACAATAAGATGAGTAAATATCAACCAGGGGAAAAATATCAAAAGAACTTTGAAATTACTTACATTCCTAATTGTTTAGAGATTGTTTATTAAATAAAGAAGTTAATTAATAAAATATTTATTTAGAATACTAATGTCATCAAGGGTTATGTAGAATAAATATAAATAATAAGAAGCTCTAATTTATAACATTTGTCATCCCTAAACGGGAAATAAATAGATTTGTTGTATATTTGTCCGCCCCAGGCGGATCCGTCTGGGGCGGATAGTTTTATAGAATTAATGCAAAGTATTAAAAAAATAAAAATAAAAAATAGGAAAATAATTTTACGAGCTGGGTTAAATGTTCCTTTAGATTTTGAGACAGGAAAAATTTTGGATGATAGTCGTTTGCGAGCCAGCAAAAAGAGTATTGATTTTATTATAGAGCAAAAACCAAAAATGCTATTGGTGATTTCTCACCTAGGAAGACCAGAAGGAAAAAATATTCCAGAGTTGTCTTTTGAGAAAATAGTAGAAAGCTGGGAAAAGATTTTAGGTCGGCGGGTAATTTTGATCCATAAAATTGAGAGGTTGCAGGCTATTATGCAAGCGGGAGTATTTGATAGTGAGGCCGTGTATCTTTTAGAAAATTTACGGTTTTGGCAAAGTGAAAAAAATAATGATGCAGAATTTGCTGAAAAAATTGCGCATGGTTTTGGAGTTTATGTGAATGATGCTTTTTCCGTTAGTCATCGCAATCATAGTTCAATAGTACAGTTGCCAAAATTTACTCAAGATAAAGCTATGGGATTATTATTTGAAGAGGAATATAAAAACTTATCTGTTGTACGAGATAAACCAAAGAAACCAGCCGTAGCTATAATTGGTGGAGCAAAAATTGCTACCAAATTGCCAGTGATAAAAAATTTGGCCAAAAAATATCAGGCAGTTTTAGTTGGTGGAATGGTAGCTAATGAAGCCCTAGACGAGAAAATAAAATTTTCTAAAAATGTTATTTTACCAGTAGATTTTTCTCCAGCAGAAAAAGTAGAGGAAAGATTAGATATTGGCCCCTTAACAGTAGTTTCCTTTCGCGAAGAAATTCAAAAGGCTAAAACTATTGTTTGGAATGGTCCTTTGGGAAAATTTGAAGATGAAGAAGCGTCAAACGGAACAAGAAATATTACTAAATTTATCGAACAAAATAAAGAAGCTTTTTCTTTGATTGGCGGAGGAGAAACCTTAGAGGCTGTCGAAAAATTTGGTGATTTTGCAAAATATAATTATGTTTCCGAAAGTGGCGGAGCTATGTTAGAATTTTTAGCGGGTAATAAACTGCCAGGGATAGAAGCCCTAGGGTAAATTAAAAATTGTTTACAGAAAACTTAACAAATAAAAAATAAATTATAGAAAGGAGATGGAAAAATATGAAACAATTAGATGTAAAAGCTTTGGCTATAGCAGCTGGAATTTCATGGGTATCCTATATGTTATTAATTGGTT
>CAZRER010000064.1:2191-4925 GCA_964599525.1 uncultured Bdellovibrionales bacterium | reverse complement strand
AAGTGGGGAATGCGGAGCGAAAGGCCAGACCTTTAGTGAGCGGATTATTATTTTGGAGAGAGGTGGATAGTTGAAATTTTTGATTGACAAAGAGCATATTTTGGAGTATAATAAGGTGGAAATGCCTTAAATAAGCGTTTTTATAGTAAATAAAAAACTTGTAAAATAATAAAATATGCTTACATATTCACATGTGCATATATTTATACCTTAAAATATGTTTAAAAATAAAAATAACAAAAAGAAGGAGACAGAAAAATGTCAAACAGCCGTTGATAACCAATCGAGTGGTATCAGTTTTTTCGTAGAGCTATTTAAAACAGTAGCTCTGGCCATTTTAATAGTAGTACCTATTAAAATGTTCGTGATGCAACCATTTTTTGTGCAGGGGGCATCAATGCAACCAAATTTTCACGATGGAGATTATTTAATTGTTAAAGAATTTGGTTATAAAAAAACAGTGTTAGCGACCGGAGATAAAAAGTTTTTTACCGTTAAACCTTATAAAAATGTTAATAGGGGAGAAGTAATTGTTTTTAGGAATCCAAGAAACCCTAGTCAATTTTTTATAAAAAGAGTAATTGGATTACCAGGAGAAAGAGTTGTTATCGGTAACGGCAAGATAATAATTTACAACAAGAAAAATCCAGAAGGTTTCGTTCTGGACGAGAGAAATTATATTCCAGCCAACGTAAAAACTGGCCCAGCCAAAACACTTATTGCTAAGGATGATGAATATATAGTTTTAGGTGACAACAGAGGAAATAGTAGTGACTCTAGATATTGGGGACCATTAAAAGCAGATTTGATTATAGGCAAAGTCGCTTTAAGGGCTTGGCCAATTAAAGATTTTAAATTATATTAGTTCTTGTAAATTTAACTAAGAAGAATAAATATAACCATAAGTGTCGAACTAGTCTTAATTCTTAATTAAACAAAATTATGTCAAGAAAAAGAATGGTAAAAAATAAGGATCAAACCAAGAAGAAAAAAAATAAACGATTTCAATCTGTTCGTGGTATGAGGGATATTTTACCAAAAGACCAACCATATTGGCAAAAACTTAGAAAAGTAATTGAGAAAATTGCTATTGACTATAATTATAATCGGATAGATTTTCCTATCCTTGAAGATAAAGAGTTATTTGAAAGAGGCACAGGAAAAAACACAGACATTGTTGACAAGGAAATGTATAAGTTTAAAACAAAGGGCGGAGCAAATGTTTGTTTGCGTCCAGAAGGAACGCCTTCAGTAATCAGGGCTTATTTGCAACATGGAATGGCCTCTTTAAAAAAACCAGTTAAATTATCATACAGTGGTCCAATGTATCGCTATGATCGTCCTCAGGAGGGTCGTTATCGTGAATTTTTTCAATTTGGCTTTGAGGCCATTGGGGAGCAAGATGCTATTTTAGACGCTCAAATGATTCAAATGGCCACGCGTATTTTTAAATCTTTGAAAATAAAAAATGTATCTTTACATTTGAATAGTATCGGCTGTCAGGAATGTCGTCCTAGTTACAACAAGTTACTAATAAGCTATTTAAATAATAGAAAGAAATCTTTATGCATGGACTGCAAAAGACGTCTAAAGAAAAATCCCCTAAGAGTTTTAGATTGCAAAGAGGAAAAGTGTACTCAGGTTGTTAGCCAAGCTCCACAAACAGTTGATCATTTATGTAAAGATTGTAAAACGCATTTTACATCGTTACTAGAATATTTAGATGAAATTCAAGTTGCCTATTCTCTTCGACCACAATTAGTGAGAGGGTTGGATTATTACACTAAAACAGTTTTCGAATTTTTTACAGAAGATGACGAGGGTGCTCAATCGGCTCTTGGTGGCGGAGGACGTTATGATAATTTAGTTGGAATACTTGGTGGACCAGAAACACCAGCCGTAGGTTTCGCTTGTGGTATGGACAGGCTAGTAGGAGTTATGCAGAAAAATGAAAGTAAACCATATTTACCACCAGTACCTAAAGTTTATTTAGCTCAAATTGGTGATGCCGCCAAGAAAAAAAGTTTGCGTATTTTCGAAGAGTTAAACAAGGCTGGAGTATTAATTTCTGAAAGTTTTGGCCGTGGAAATCTAAGGAGCCAATTAAAACAGGCAAACAAGATGAACGCTGAAATAGTTTTAATTATCGGACAGAGAGAAGCCTTAGATAATTCAGTTATCTTAAAGGATATGAATAGCGGCGGACAGGAGACTATGCCGGCTGAAAAAATAGTCAAGGAGGTTCGTCGACGATTAAAAAAGAATGTGGAAATGATGAAAAAAAGTTTGCAAAAAAATAATAGCAAGAAAAAGGTTACTGCTAAAAAATCAAAAGCAAGGAAAGTAACAAAAAAGGTAGCGAAAAAGACTAAGGTAAGATCAAAGAAAAAAGTAAATAAGAAAAAATAATGAAAGACTGTATATTTTGCCAAATTATAAATAAAAAAATTCCAGCCGAAATTATTTATGAGAATGATAGAATTTTAGCTTTTCCAGATATAAACGCTTTGGCGCCAGTACACGTTCTTATAATTCCCAAAAAACACATTGAATCAATTAATGATTTAAAGAATGAAAAAGATGGGCAGAACCTAGCTGGGGAGTTGATTATGGTTGCTCAGAAAATTGCAGAGAAAAAAGGAATTTCTGAAGATGGTTATAAGCTATTGTTTAGGGTACAAAAACATGGACAGCAAGAAGTACCTCATATACATCTACACCTTATCGGCGGGGC
>CAZRER010000064.1:0-2091 GCA_964599525.1 uncultured Bdellovibrionales bacterium | reverse complement strand
TGGTAGATACTAAATAGAGTCAAATTAATAATTATTAGTCGTAGAAAGGAGGAGTTATTATGGTAGAAGTTAGAAAAAAAGATAATGAAACGTCAGAAAATCTTGTAAGAAGATTTACTCGGGCAATTCAACAAAGTAAAGTTCTCCCAAAAGTTAGAGGACAGCGTTTTTATGCTAAGAAGAAAAATAAAGGACGCGTTAAAAAAGACGCAATTTACAGAATGAAAGTTGGTAAAGTTGCTGATAAATTGAAACGAATGGGTATTTTTACAGACGAAAAACTTAAGGATATTAAGAAGAATATTGACAACTAGTTTATTTTTAGATAGTCTAAATTAAATTTGGGCTATCGATAAAATATATTAATAACATATAAAATTAATTATTTATTTTCGGTAAATAGGTAAATATATTAAAAAATAATAAAAAATTATGACACTAAAAGAACAAATTTTAAAAGATTTTATGACTGCCTTCAAAGAAAAAGATATGGTAACTAAAAATACTCTATCTATGGTTAAGTCTGAAATATCTAACGCTGAAATTGATTTAGGATCTCGAGAAGATGGACTAAAGGACGAAGATACTTTAAAAGTTCTTAAAAAAATGGTTAAACAAAGGAAAGATTCCATTAAACAATTCGAAGATGGTGGAAATGAGGAAATGGCTGAAAGTGAAAGAGAGGAATTAGAAGTTTTGGAAAAATATTTGCCAGAACAAATGAGTGCTGAAGACATCAAAGTAAAAGTTGAAGAAGTAATTAAAAAAGTTGGTGCCGAAGGACCTAGCGATTTAGGGAAAGTAATGGGAGCAACAATGAAAGAATTGGGTGCAGAGGCAGACGGAAACGTTGTTAGAGAAGTAGCCAGCGAGCTACTTGCTTAAGAAATTAAGAAGTTAGGAATTTAGGAATTTAAGAAGTTGTGAATTTAAGAAGTTAAGAATTTAGGCATTTACGAATTTAGGAATTTAAGAAAAAAGCGGGCCTTCGGCCCGCTTTTCTTATCCTATAAACCCCCAGCTGGGATACAACATTGAAGGCATTTGCAGGACCTACGTACAGCAATACCCAGTGGTTGATTGATTGATTTCTGCCCTTTGGGAGTGTATAATAAAAAGGTAAAGTATTTTATTAGAAATATAAAATAATTATAATGTAGAATAATCACAAGGGGATATACAGGCATTTGTGGCAAAATAAAGGTGTGGTTAAATTTTAAATTATGGCCAATAAAAACTTACAAAAGAATATGAGGCAAGGAAAAAATGCGGAGATAAATAATAAAAAGATAATAATTTATCAAGCGAAAAACGGGGCGATTGCGTTTCGTGGGGATTTTGACAATGAAAATGTTGTTTGGGCAAATTTGAATCAAATCGCGGAGCTTTTTGAAAGAGATAAATCTGTAATTTCAAGACATTTGAAAAATATTTTTGAATCTGATGAATTGAATTATAAAGCAACTGTTGCAAAAATTGCAACAGTTCAAAAAGAAGGCAAGAGAGAGGTTTTAAGAAATATTGATTATTATAACCTTGATGTCATCTTATCTGTTGGATACAGGGTAGACTCTAAAGTGGCCATTGAGTTTAGAAAATGGGCTACAAAAACATTAAAGCAACATTTAGTAAAGGGTTATACAATAAATAAAAAGGTTTTACAGAAAAATTATCAAGAGTTTTTGCGAGTGGTTGATGATGTAAAATTGTTAGCAAGTAAAAATGATAAAGTGTCAAAAGATGATGTTTTGGAACTGATTAAAACTTTTTCCGCTACTTGGTTTAACTTAGAAAGTTATGATAAAGGTCGTTTGCCTCAAAAAGGGAAAATCAAAAAGAAAATAAGGATTGATTTTAAGACATTGGCAAACGAGTTATATCAAGAAATAGAAGTTTTTAAGAGAGAGTTGATTGACAAAAAAGAGGCTACTAAAATTTTTGCGCAAGAGAGAAAAGAAGAAAGTTTAGAAGGGATTTTAGGAAATGTCTTCCAGTCCATGTATGGGCATGATGCATATCAAACAGTAGAAGAAAAGTCAGCGCATCTTCTATATTTTATCATTAAGAACCATCCTTTTATTGATGGAAATA
>CAZRER010000063.1:0-4941 GCA_964599525.1 uncultured Bdellovibrionales bacterium | reverse complement strand
AAGTTGTTTAGTTCATTATAATGTTTGTTCATTGTTGAAGTATATTTTTCTGGATAAGATCGTAAATCATTTTCAAATTCTTCAATTTTGACCCATTTTAATTGTTCTATTTATTCTTTTTAAAAAATAAAGGGGCCAAAAACAGCCCCTTTATATCCTTTCTGTTGTCTCTATGGTCAATTATTAATTTATCGCTTTAAAAGTTTTTAAAATACTATCTACTTCTTTTTTTCTTTGACAAGCGCTAGTATCTAGCTGTGTACAACTGCTAGTGTCTTTATCTGTAATTACTTGCCAATTTTTAGTTTTTCCAACTAATTTTAAGACATTTTTTGAATTCGTTACATGTTCCTTTAAATCAAAAACATATAATTGAAATAGACAAAATTCACTGCTAGGCAACGAAAAACAAAGAGTACCAACATTTCCGGGATCAGAAACTTTATAACCCTGCCAAGTCATTGGCAATTCCAAAGTAAAACCATATTTATTGTTGGTATATATTAATGTGTTTTGTTTTTCATTATTATTATCGTTGGCAGATGTTTGAGAATTAACGTTGGTAGATACTTCTGCTTGCGAATTAGTATTTTTTTGTTTTGCCTTATTTTCAAAAGATGAAATATTTTTAGTTTTTACTTGTTGACTATTATTTTTCTCATCTTTAGGAGATGAATTTAAATTATTCAGATTGTTGCTACTACATCCAACTAGGAATAATGTGGTTGCTCCAAGAGCAAAGATATAAATTTTACGCATGATATTTTATATTAATTATTAATTAATTTTATTATACTACCATTAAATTAAAATGCAATTAATTTTTTCACTATTTTTCACCTGTCTAAACTATTCTCCAATTAAAAGTTACCCGCTTACCAATAATTAAACATAATGGCCTTATTTAGGACTACAAGGAGCTATATTTTTTACATTTATATTTTAAATTAAGCATAAATTTTATGTATATTATTTCTAAAAATATGCTTTTTTATATAAAACTTAAAATTTATTTTTCCCAAACAAAATTCTTATTGGAAAAATAATTACGGCTCTAAAAATTCTTTGCCAGCGGTAGGATGGTTCTTTGATTAAGCGGTAAAGCCACTCTAAGCCAATAATCTGCAACCATTTTGGTGCTCGTTTTATTTTGCCTGTTAGAAAATCAAAACTACCACCCACTCCTATAGCCAACTTTACATTTTTATTATTTCGTAAGGTGTAAAGTAATTTTTCTTGTACCGGTGCACCTAGAGAACAAAAAATTATATCGGGATTGTAAGTTGGAATACGCAACTGAAGTTTTTTAATGTCGGGTGTAAATTGTTGGCGTAACATAGTTTGTTGGCGTGGCGAAGCCGCGTCCTCTCTTAAGTTAATACCCCTTACTTCAATATCTGAATAAACTTTTCTTATCGCTTTAGCTGTTTCCTGCCAATTGCTTAGCCCATTTTTATTAGCGACCAAGAAAACTTTTTGTTTATTTTTGTTAGCTAATTTTAAAACTTCCTGCATTAAATCAATCCCTGCCCAACGACACTTCAAATTTTTTCCTTGTTGCCAGCTAGCAAATTTCAAACCAATACCATCGGCGATATTTAAAGTATATTTAGAATTTAAAATTTCTTTAAATTCTTTATCTTTTTGAGCCTGCAAAATAAACTCTGGGTTAATTGTCACGATTTGATAGAAAGATTTATTTTTCTTGCTTAAAATAAATCTCAGTTTATTCTGAATTTCTTCTCGACTCAAATTATCAATTTTAATTTCTAAAATTTGCATCAAAAAATTTTAAATTTTTAACATTCACAATGATCATCCACCCGTTAAAAGCCAGGCTTAGCGCTCGCTAATCGCTTCATTTTATAAGCCTGGCTTTACTTGCTTATCTCAATTTTATTTTTTTATTCTTGATTGTATTTAAAAATTTTTTCATCTCTTCAATACTTTTATCGTCAACCACACTCAATTCTAGCACATTTGGATTTTTCTTTTTTAATTTTGTTTTTATCTTTTTCAACTCTCTCGAATCTACTTCGTCAGTCCGGCTAATAATTATCCACTCTTTCTTTTTTAAAAGTTTAGGATTAAACTGTTTCAATTCTTTACGAATAATCAAATAATCATTTATAGGATCAAGACTATCGGCAGCGATAAAATGAAATAAAATTTTTGTTCGCTCAATGTGTTGCAAGAATTTGTGCCCCAAACCTTTACCAGCCGAAGCCCCTTCAATTAATCCAGGAATATCGGCCAAGATAAGTCCATAGTAAACTCCGAGGTGTGGTTCTAGAGTTGTAAATTGATAGTTGGCCACCTTACTCTTAGCACTAGTAAAAGTATTAAGAAAAGTTGACTTGCCCACATTGGGATAGCCAATTAAACCAACATCAGCAATTAATTTTAATTCCAGCCGAATGTCAAACTCTTCCCCTTCGGCACCATCATTAGCTCTATCGGGAGTTGTGTGTCTACTAGAACGATAATGATGATTACCAAAGCCACCATTACCTCCCTTAGCAATAGTTATTTCATCATCTAAATTCACAACATCAAATTTATCCCCATTAACCAAATTATGAACAACAGTTCCTATTGGTACCAAGATAATTGCATCCTTTCCGTTTGCTCCCGTACGAGTACTTGCTCCACCATCCTTTCCATTTTTAGCTTTAACATTTTTTTTATGTTGAAACTGTCGCAAGGCTCCAAGGTCGGTTATACCCTTCACAATTACATTTCCTCCTTGTCCACCATCTCCGCCAGTCGGACCATTCTCAAGAACAACTTTCGAAAAAGTTGACAACCCATTACCTCCCCGTCCTGCTTTTACTTTAATTTTTACGTCATCTATTAACATAATCGCTTTGCTTTAATTTTTAATTTTCAATTTAAAATTTTCAAACAATGTCTTAATTAAGCAGACATTAAAACATTAATTTATTGAAAATTGTTTGAAAATTGAAAACTAAAAATTAGAAATTAATACTACTATTTATTCTGGTATTCTCTATTCACCAAATCATCCCAAACGACACTGATTGCTGCCGTAAGAGGCACTGCTAAAATTAACCCGGCTACTCCAGCTAATTTTCCCCCGATTAATAATACTAAAATTATTACCACTGGATTTAAACCGACAGCTTTTTTCATCAACAAGGGAACAATAATATGATTTTCTATTTGCTGAATAGCTACATAAGCCAACAAAGCTCCCACAGCCACCAAAGGCGATATTGTTAAAGCTATCAAAAAGGCCGGAATAACACTAAGAGTTGGACCAATATAGGGAACAATCTCTAAAATTCCTCCTAACAAAGCTAAGGTTAAAGCCAAGGGGACATTTAATAACAACAAGACAACATACTCTAACATAAAAATAATCAACACTAAAACAAATTGTCCAATCATCCAGCGTCCCACCTGAGATTGAATTCTTTGGATAAGTCCAATACTGTATTTCTCATATTTTTTTGGCACCACATTCTTTACAAATCCCCAAGCTCCATCTTTTTTAACTATCATATAAAAAGACAAAGACATTACAATCATGGTTTTAAATAGTCCAGTGAAAACACCAACAGTATTACTAAAGATATTTACCCCCAACTGTGTTACTCCACTGGAAGTTGAATTTTTTATAGAGTCAAGCTGATCTTGTATATTCCAACTACTCAATGTTTCCGCGTAGCCTTTAAAAAAGTTTCCAAAATCGCCAACGTAAGACCCTAAAACAGCACCCAGTTCCTTCAATTCTGTTCCTAAAATTGGAAAAATAATTTTAATCCCCCAAGAAAATACGAAGAAGAATAAAACATAAATAATTATTGTTGTCAGGGTTCGTGGAATTTTGCGTTTCTCTAATTTATCAACAATTGGTTGAATTGAACTAGAAACAATAATTGCCAAAAATAAAAGCAATAAAATATCCCTAATAGCAAATAAAAACCAAGCCCCCGCCAAAATAAAAATAGTATACCAAATAGTCCTAGTTGAAATTTCAATTGTCTGTGATTTACTCATAAAATTAATTTTTAGCTAATTAAGATTTTTTAGATTTCACATTTCTCTCCCTGCATAAATCTATCCATCTCTATTTTGGTTATTATCACTATGTCTGATTTCATTCAAGGCTACATTGGATAGATAACAAAAGTCAAAATTCGAGGGACGAGAATTTTGGGAAATAGATCTCAAATCAACCTCCACTAAATTTAATATCCCATCAAAACTTCCGATTTTTTCCTATCCTATCATTGCTTCACCCACCCTTATATTAACTTTTATTAAGAAATTTATCAAGGGAAAAAATAATACAAAAAATATTACCCTTTCAATAAATATATTATTTTGATACGATCGTGGGAAAATAATAAATATATAATAAACCTATCTTTGAAAAAAAATGAATCTATCTTTTAGCAAGACATTTGAAATTTCTTAATGTTTCTTTAATTACAAGATAAATTTAATATCATTATTTATTTTTAAACCAATACTTCGACGATACGTATCGTCGAAGTATTGGCTAGTTTTTTGAAACAAAAGGTATTTTTTTATTTTTATATAAAAAACCTTTCTATGTATTTTATAAATTTTTTATACACTCTCTACACACTTTACTTTTTTGCAAATGCGACAGTGTTATGTAACGCTGTCACATTTGCAAATTATCTAGTACTACTTGCTATTGACAATAAGACAAGGAGAAGTATAAAGTATGGAGTATAGAGTATGGAGTATAGAGTATAGGGTATAAAATATAAAACATAAAGAACAAGGGATACTAATATTATCTAAAAATAAACAATTCACTATAATATATAATACAAACAAAGGCGATTATTAAATGTTCTCTGATTATTTGTTTGGATATAGGTTTATTACTATTTTCTATATTTTTTAGATACAAATATTACACCCAAAATAAGTAATAGAACT
>CAZRER010000062.1:0-5132 GCA_964599525.1 uncultured Bdellovibrionales bacterium | reverse complement strand
AAGGTTGTTCAAATTTAAATTCAGCCACAGCCGTAAATAACGGTGGAGGAGCAGTGCCAGATTGGGCTACAGATACTCCTGATTTGTCTGGGGTGACTGATATGTCAAATATGTTCTACGACGCCACCAACTTCAACCAACCCATAGGCTCTTGGGACACCTCAGCTGTTACTAATATGTCATATATGTTTCGCTACGCCACCAACTTCAACCAAGACATAGGCTCTTGGAATACTAGCAGTGTGACAAATATGAGCTCTATGTTCTACTCCGCCTCCGCCTTCAAGCAACCTATAGGCTCCTGGGATACTAGCAGTGTGACAAATATGCAGGCTATGTTCGCCTCCGCCTCCGCCTTCAACCAAGACATCAGTTCTTGGAATACTAGCAGTGTGACAAATATGAGCTCTATGTTCAACTCCGCCTCCGCCTTCAACCAAGATCTAAGTTCCTGGGACACCTCAGCTGTTACTAATATGCGTGGTATGTTTTTCTCCGCCATCAACTTCAACCAAGACATCAGCTCCTGGGATACCAGCAGTGTGACAAATATGAGCTGGATGTTCTCCTCCGCCTCCGCCTTTGATCAAGATTTGAGTGGATTGGAGATGAATAGTGTGACTAATGGTAGCAATATGCTAGACAACTCTGGGCTTTCTACTTCTAACTATGACACTACTTTAATTGGTTGGGATAGTCAGACTTTACAAAGTAATGTTACTCTCGGAGCTAGTGGTTTACATTATTGCCAAGGAGAAACAGCTAGAAATAATATTATTAGTGGAGACAACTGGACTTTTAGTGGAGATAGTAAAGATTGTAGTGTTACCGTAGAAACAGAAGCAGTAACTGGCATAGATTCTACCACTGCCACTGGTAATGGAAAAATATTAACCACCAACGGAGAAGATCCAGAAAGATTTATAGAATGGGGAACTAGTAGTGGAACCTATACCAATGAGTGTAGTGCGGGACCAGGAGGAGTAGGAGTTTATTCTTGTGTCCTAACTGGGCTTACCCCTAATACAACTTATTATGTTAGAGCTAAGGCTACTACCTCTACCAGTACAAATTATGGTAGCGAAATGAGTTTTACTACCACTTCGACTTCAGTTGGGGGGAATTTATTTAGAACTAGAGGAAATATTAAATTCAGAGGTAGTGTTAGGTTTAAATAAGAATAGTTTAAATCTTTGCAACCCCTCACACAGCTAAACAATTTTTAATTTGAAATTTTAAATAAATTATTTAATTTTAAATAACTAAACATTCAAGATCGTATCTATAAACAATAATGCTATTGATATCAGTTTACAAAAGTAAAACAGTATTTGTAGATTTGTAACAGATTCGTAGATTCGTAGGGGAGGGAGCTATCAAATATCATTTAATATTTATCGAAGACACCTACTATTATTTAAAGGTGTGAGTGATTACAAATCTTTCTATCGACAGGCGAATAATTATGTGTTATTATAAAAAAAGTTAAAGAAAGGGTTTCAAAGTATAAGGCAGTCACTCTAAACAGGTGATCAGACTAAACGGTTGAAAAGTGAGAGGTAGAAAGTGGAAAATATAAAATTTATAATAATACATAAGGCAATGAAAAAAGTTACAAAGAGAAGATTACAATTTTTGGCAATTATATTATTGATAGGAGTGGCGACAGTGATAAGTAGTCCTAAACCGACTAAGATTGGCTGGTTAGATAATTGGTTGCAAAAAATGACTATAAAGCAGGGACTTGACTTGCAAGGAGGGGTCCATTTAGTCTATGAGGCTGATATGAAAAACATTGAAAAGGGAAAGGAGATGGAATCATTGAAAGGGGTTCAAGATGTTATTGAAAGAAGGGTAAACGCTTTTGGGGTGGCTGAACCAATTATTCGTCCGTCAAAAATTGGAGATAGTTATAGATTAATTGTGGAATTGGCTGGAGTAACTAATGTGGAAGAAGCTAAAAAAATGTTAAAAGAAACACCATTTTTGGAATTCAAAGAAGAGGGTGAAGCTAAAACAGAATTATCAGAGGACGAGAAAAAAATGGTTGATCAATTAGCTACCCAATATTACGAAAATGCACAAAAGGAGAAAAGTCAAAAAAAAGACACTTCTAGTGACAGTAAGAAAACTCCAACCTTAGAAGAAATTAAAAATTCATTGACTCAACAATTTTTACAACCCCAATGGAAAGCCACAGGATTGTCCGGAAAGCAATTAGATAAAGCTCAAGTTAATTTTAATCAACAAACAGGTCAGCCTACAGTTTCTTTACAATTTAATAGTGAAGGGAAGGAATTGTTTAAGAAAATTACGGAGCGAAGTAAGGGAAAACGAGTAGCAATATTTTTAGATAACAATATTATAAGTGCACCAACGGTGCAAGCAGTTATTCGTGACGGACGAGCAGAAATTAGTGGAGGATTTACTCTGAAAGAAGCAAAAGATCTAGCTCAAAGACTTAATGCGGGAGCCTTGCCTGTTCCTATTAAATTAGTTCAAGAGCAAAGCATTGAGGCTTCTCTCGGAGCAGAATCTTTACAAAAAAGTTTGCGAGCTGCTTTCTGGGGATTAGTAGCCGTAGCAGTATTTATGGTTTTTTATTATCGATTAGCGGGAGTGGTCGCGGTTATCGCTTTAGCTAGTTATGCAATTTTAATGGTCGCGATTATTAAAATATCATCATTATCTCCTTTTGGGATAACACTTACCTTACCAGGAATTGCCGGATTTATTTTGTCAGTCGGTATGGCTGTTGATGCCAATATTCTTATTTTTGAGAGAATACGGGAGGAACTGAAAAGAGGGCGTGAATTGTCAGCAGCAATTAAGGATGGATTTAGAAGGGCTTGGCCATCAATTCGTGATGGTAATTATTCTACTCTCATAACTTCATTTATTTTGGTAATTTTTGGTAGTGGATTTATCCAGGGATTTGCTTTGATATTAATTTTGGGAGTCTTATTGTCAATGTTTACGGCAATTGTAATTACTAGAGTGATAATTAGATTACTGGAAACAAAATGGTTGGGGAAGAGGAAAAGATGGGTTGTGTAAATAATTAAAAATTAAAAATTAAAAATTAAAAATTTCATTCCAGATGATAATAAATATTAGTTTTTCCATAAGATATTTAGGATTAATTATATTGATAATTAACATTTGATTGAAAATATAAAAATATGTTTCACAAAACATTAGCAGACGGATTTTTCATCTTTGCTTCAATTGCAGTGCTTGGAGCAATATTTGGTTGGGCGGTTCAAGATATGTGGTTAGCTTCTACTCAATGGCTGGAAGTAGCTATTGTATTTTACCTCGTAGCCATTTATACTAAATTAAGCGAGGAAGAAGATCTACAAATTCTAAAAGAAAGACACGCAAAAAAAGGAAAAAAACGAAAATAGTACTTTTATAAGTTTATAGGTCTATTAAGAATTTGCGAATATATAATTTTTCTCATGGATTTAGTATTTGTAAATTCGTAGATGATTCGTAGATTTGTAGGAGTAAAGATTTTTTAAATTTTAACAAAATTGACGAAGATGCATAATTTTTTCGAATTTTTCATTGGTCGAACATTATTTCTTTGGCGTCCAATTTATTCTTTATATCATTTAATTGAAACATTAATTTCTCGAGCTGAGAAAAAGGGTGAAGAGAAATAGCATTTGGTTATTTATGATTTTTAATTTCTGGCTATTACATGAATAGATTAGTAGGCAAGATTTATTTTTTTATTAAATATTTTATCCCTGTTTTTTTGGTGGCAGGAATTATTTTTTATTTATCAGATAAACCAGGGTTGGGAAGTTGGATGCCGAACCCAATTGAGATTATCTTAAGAAAAGGAGCACATTTTACAGAATATAGTTTGCTAACTTTTTTTGTTTGGAGATTATTTTATGTTGGCTGGAGGTTTATTTTAGAAAATTCTTTTTGGTTAACTTTATTTTTAGTTACTATGTTTGCAGCTTCCGATGAATTTCATCAAACCTTTGTGGTTAGAAGACATGGCAGTGTTATTGATGTTATTGTTGATTTTTTAAGTGCTTTTATCTTTCTACAGATAATAATTTTTGTTTCAAAAAGGAAAATTAAAAACTTAATTTTAATTTTTATAGGAGGGATATTTTTCCTGGGAATAGTTGGTCAAATGACTTGGCAGGCATATCAGGAGGTAAAAATTAAAAATAGTAGTATAAAGACACAAAGTATCAACAACAAGAACAATGGTAAAATTAAAAACAACATAGCTAAAAGTAGATTATCTCAAAAGGATAAAACCAAAATATTGGAAGACCAAAAGACTGGCGTAGTTGATAGTCACATTGCTAAAGGTAATCAAGCTATGAATAACAATGAAGCCAAGCAAACAAAGTTTTTAGATAATGAAAATATAGACAAAAATTTTCAAGTAGAAGACAAAAGCAATAAAGATATAACCTTACCAGAAAAAGTTAAAAATAAAGTTCCTTTTATGACTCAATCTCCATTTGCTAAATGGGACCAATTACATGAAGAGGCCTGTGAAGAAGCGAGCTTGATTATGTTAAAATATTATAACGATATTTTAGTTGGGAAAAATCAAAAAATTAATCTTATTATATCAAAAGAAGAAGCCGAAGAAGAAATTCAAAAATTAGTTAAATACCAAATAGATAAATATGGTGATTTTTACGATACCGATGTTGAACAAACCAAAAAAATTGGAGAAGAGTATTATGATTTAAATAATTTAAAAATAATTGAGAACTTTTCAATTGTAGATTTAAAGAAAGAATTAGCTCGAGGAAATATAATTTTGATACCCACCGCCGGGAGGGAATTGAAAAATCCTAATTTCACTCCGCCGGGACCGCTTTATCATAATTTGGTAATTATTGGTTATGATGACTCTTTAAATTCAAAAACTGGACAGCCAAAAAATATTTTTATAACCAATGATCCCGGAAGCAGGCGAGGACAAAATTATGAATATAAACAAGAGATGCTTTACAACGCCATTCACGATTTCCCCGGAGACGTTAATAAAATTCTAGAAGGCAAGAAACGAGCGATTGTTTTAAGAAAATAGAAAGTGAAAAGTAGCCACCCTAAACGGGTAATCAGCTTAGACGGCTGAAAAGTTT
>CAZRER010000061.1:0-5179 GCA_964599525.1 uncultured Bdellovibrionales bacterium | reverse complement strand
CTTTAAAATGTGGTTGAATTAAAATATAGGAAGGGGTATTGTTTATAAATTGTAAGTCCGGTTTCGGAATATATACTGTAGCATCAGTACCCTGAGGGGAATAGTATTGCACAGGGTAAGCGTGATTACGTCTTTCGGATATTTCTAATCCAGCTTTAACTGCCGACCGAAATAGGGTGGTAGAAACTTGACAAACGCCACCACCAAATTCCGGAATAGTTTTGTGATTTTTGATGACTAATTCCTCTTTATAGCCAGATTCTTCATCCACTTCTCCCAGATTTTTAATGAAAGAAAATTTTTCTCCCGGGGCAATAATTACTCCTTCAAATTTACTGGTGGCTACATGAATGTTATGAATCCTATTTTTTGGTGAGCCAATAAAATTTGATTGTCCACTGGCAATTTTTTCTTTAAGACCAATTTCTTTAAAATTAGTACTAGTTATTTTTGGCGTAGTTATTTTAATTGGTAAAGAGGGGATATTATTTGAAGATATGTTATTAAAATATTTCGGTATATTTAACATAATTTTTTCAATATCCAATTCGTATCCATTTTCTTCTTTTTTAATAACTACAATCTTATCATCGGCATCAGCTCGAAAAGTCGCATTTTTGGGTGATTTTTTGATTGATTGATTCAATTGCTCTAGGTAGTCTTTCAGCGCCACTTTATTTAATTTAAAAGTTGTTTTCCTTTGGAGTATTGTCTTTTTACTAATAGTTTTTGTTTTGTCACAAACTGTGAATAATTCAGAATTATCATCTTGGCACAGGTTGATATTTTCTATGCTAGGGTAGTAATTTTTAGCACTTGTATAAGAAAGTATTGATTTTTCTGAGGAAAAAAGAGAAAAATCAATTGGTATAATTTGATCATTAATTTTGATAAAATTATCGCTAGCTAAAATATATCTTTGACTATGCAAAAATAAAATTGAGACGATAATTAATAATATAGGTATTCTAGTATGATAATTATTTTGGACCATGTGCATTAATTTGTTATTTGTAGATATTACAAGTAGTTGGCCAAATATAACACAAGCTTATTCAGGTTACTATTAGCAGCAAAAAGCTACTAGTAGTAGCTTTTTACAAATCATTTAACTGTAAACATTATGCGTTAAAAGCCTCTTACTTGAATTTTTCTTGTTTTAGTTGTGTCAGCTTTCGGTAACTTTAAAGTAAGAATTCCATTTTTCATAATAGCCTCTGCCTTATCGGCAATAATTTCAACTGGAAGAATAACACTTCTTGAAAATAATCCCCAATAGCATTCTTGATAATAATAATTATCCAACGAGATTTCATCTTCTTGCTTTCGCTCTCCCTTAATAGTTACCATATCATTGTTAATACTAACATCTAAGTCTTCTGGTTTTACTCCAGCGATAGTTGATTTAATGATAACTTCATCATCTGTTTGATAAACATCTATAGTTAATTGACCCTCTGAGTTATCATCTTCTTCTTCACTATCAACTACCACACTTGTGGCAGGTTTCTCTGTTGTTTGTGTCGGAAATTGATTGGGTGCATTATTTTCAGTAATTGATTCATTTAAATTTTCTGGTGTATTTGGTGAAAACTTTTGCATGGGCTCTTCTGGTTTTAAATTATTGTTTGGAACTTCATAGGTTTCGTCATTTATTTCAAATGATGCAGGCGCAAAGGCCTGATTATCATTAAGTGTTGGGCTAGGTTGATTCTCAGAATTTATAATAAACTCTTGACTCTCGCTTTCCTCCACTCTTTTAATTCCAGTTAATTTTTCGAAGAATGATTTTTTTTGTTGTGTCATTGTGTTAAATTAGTTTTTATATTATATTTTTTAAATATTTTTCTATGAGATAGACTTCAATACAATTAAATTATAGCATAAATGAATAAAAAGCGCTAGGGTGAAAAATATGAAAGACGCTGTGGATAACTTTTTCACTTTAACATATCTACCTATGGCGAGTACAATTAATAATGAGCTTACAGTATGTATTAGTGTTGAGTATAAAAATCTATAGTCCATCACCATTTCATTATTAAAAACCAGTAGCCCAAATTCAAAGAGGCTAAAAGATAATCCAAAAAATATTGCAGAAATAAAAGATAATAAAGCTATTTTATTTTTGGAGAGAAAAAATAAGTTTGTTAAAAAAAATAAAAATAGTAATTTAGTAAATTCCTCTATCACTACACTTAGAGATAAAATAAAAATATTAGCTGGGCTATCTAAAAATGTAAATATGGTAAAAAAAACAAGAGATATAAAACCAGCCAACATTCCTAAAGCACTAGATATGATTAATTTAAGTAAGATCTTCAAGATATTTATTTAAATTTTTTAATTTATTTTTTTGACTAGCCAATTTTTCTTTTTCTTTGTCGATAATTCCTTTGGGTGCATTGTTAATAAAATTTTCATTGGATAATTTTTTATCTAACGTTTTTATAAAGTTAGTTGTTTGTTGAATCTCTTTGGATAATCTATTTTTTTCTTCATCCAAGTTAATAATATTATTCAGAGGAATATAAATTTCTAAGCCATTAATTGTGCTGTAATGTGCTTTATTTATTTTTAGACCATTTTCAGCAATGGTAATTTTGGATATTTTTGTTTTTAGATTTTTTAGTATTTCTTGGGAATTTTCTAAAAAATGATTTTTTTGATGAGTATAAATAATTAATTCGATGTCTTGATTTGTTGACATTCTATATTGAGCACGAACATTCCTAATCTCTGTAATTATTTTTTGTAAGATATTAAAATTATTTTGCGTAGCTTTCTCGCCACCAATAATAGTAGATTCTTTTGTCCAAGGTTCAACTAGTAATAGATTGTTTTCAGTAAAAATTTTTCCCCAGATATTTTCAGTAACAAAAGGAATAAAAGGGTGCCATAAAATTAATAAATTTTTAAGAATATATTTTAAAATAACTTGTTTATCATTTTTATTTTTTTCTATTTTACTAATTTCTAAGTACCAGTCAGCTAGTTTATTCCAAGTAAAATCCTTTAAATTTTCTCCAGCGTCTGAAAAGCGATAATTTTTAATATCTACAGTAATTTGTTGACTTAACTCGTTAAATTCAAGGAGTATCCATTTATCAGCTAAGGTTATTGTTTTTTTATTCATTATAGGGGAAATTTTTTCCGTTAAAGTATTATTATCTAAGTCGCTGATATTAAAAGTGTCTTCAATATAACGCGTAATATTCCACAGCTTGTTAATTAGATTTCTCATCCCAGCTATCTTTTCACCACCAATCCTTAAATTATTCCCAGGGGTATTTCCTATTAGTAGGGAAAGTCGAACAGCATCGGTTCCAAATTCATTAATAACCTCAATAGGATTAATACCATTTCCCTTGGACTTACTCATCTTATCGCCTTTTTCATCTAAAACCATTCCATGCAAGTAAACATTTTCAAAAGGTATTTCTCCTAAAGAAAAAAGACTCATCATAATCATTCGAGAAACCCATAAAGTTATAATCTCATAACCAGTTTCCAGCACTTGGGTGGGGTGAAATTTTGCTAAATCACCAGTCTTTTCTCCATTTTTAAAATTATCTGGCCAACCCAAAGTAGAAAAAGTCCACATTCCAGAAGAGAACCAAGTGTCTAAGACATCAGGATCTTGAGTCCATTGTTCTTTATTCTTAGGTGGCGTAATACCAACATAAATTTCTTCCCCAATTCTTTTATTGTGCTTGTTGTCAGTATTCTTATACCAAACTGGTATTTGGTGTCCGAACCAAATTTGTCTAGAAATACACCAATCATGTAAATTCTCCATCCAGTTAATATATTGTTTTTCGAAACGACCGGGAATAAAAGATATTTCTTTTCCTCGAACTACTTCGATGGCTTTTTCTCTTAGGGATTTATTTTTTAGACGTTTAATTTTTTTGTTTACAGAAACGAACCACTGCTTAGAGGGGAGAGGCTCAATAGCTGTATCACATCGATAGCAAGTGGAAAGAGCATTATCAATTTCTTCTTCTTTTTCAAGTAAATTATTTGCTTTTAATTTTTTAATAATCAATTCCCCAGCCTTTTTGGCAGTTAATCCTGAAAATTCTCCGAATTCTTGGTGAATCTTTCCATCTTCATCAATAACTTTCTTTATCTCCAACTTATTATCCTCAGCCATTTTCCAATCAACCATAGAATGAGCGGGAGTAACTCCTAGGGCTCCAGTTCCTAAATTCATATCTACTTCTCGGTCGGCAATAATTTTTATTTTTAAGGGCACACCACAAAAATTACCTTCAAACTCTTGTCCAATATATTTTTGATACCTTCCATCTTTGGGATTTACAGCTACAGCCGTATCCCCAATTTTAGTTTCTGGTCGGGTGGTCGAAATGGAAATGGGAAAACCTTTCCAATATTTGAAAGTATAAAATTTTGCTCTTTGTTCGGCGTGCTCCACTTCGTCATCAGCTAAGGTTGAATGACAGCGAGGGCACCAATTAACAATTCGCTCTCCTCGATAGATTACGCCCTCCTTGTACATATCCACAAACATTTGGGTAACAGCTTTCTGCCGTTGTTTGTCAAGAGTAAAAGACTCCCGAGACCAGTCAAGGCTAGCACCCATTTTACGAGTTTGTTTTAGAATAGTATTTTGAGTTTCCCTTAAAAATTCCCAAACTTTTTCTAGGAATTTTTCTCGTCCCAAATCATGCCTGGTTAAATTCTTTTCTCGGAGCAGCTTTTTTTCTACTACATTTTGAGTGGCAATAGCAGCGTGGTCTGTCCCTGGAATCCATAGTGTTCGATAGCCATTCATTCGATGAAAACGAATTAATAAATCTTCAATAGCCAACATAGAAGAATGTCCTAGGTGTAATTTATCAGTAATATTGGGTGGCGGTAGAACGATTGTATAGGAGGGTGCATCGTCAGGCAAATTTAAATTATCCGGATTAAAATACCCAGATTTTTCCCATTTTTGATAGATTTTATCCTCGTGTTCTTGTGGTCGGTAAGCTTTTGATAATTTAGACATAAAATTTTTAAAAGTGTTAAAAATATAAGAGCAATTAAATTGTGAAGTATATTATAAATATTAACATAACATTGACTTTTTTTCAATGATAGGTTAAAATAACTGACTAACTAATTTTATTAATAAATATTATCTATAAAATTTTTTAACAAAATTAACATA
>CAZRER010000060.1:0-5228 GCA_964599525.1 uncultured Bdellovibrionales bacterium | reverse complement strand
ATTAAATATTTATCGAAGATGCTCACTGTCGTTTAATGGTGGGAGAGATTACAAACTATTTTTGCAATATATTTTAATTCTGTTATAATAAAAAACTGGCTTGAAAATATATATCAAAACTAATTAGTTAAAATGCATAATAAACATAAATAATAAAAAATGGATACAAATTTTAAAAAATTTCAAAAATTAATAGATAATTCAAAAAATATTCTTTTGGTAATTCCTCCTTCTCCAAATTATGACATATTGTCCAGTGCTTTTGCTTTGCACTCATTTTTATCCAAAGAAAAAAAAGAAGTGACCATTCTAAGTAATTCTTTAAGCACTAAAAGAGAGCATTTAAAATTTCTTCAACAACCTGAGGAGAAAGTTTTTGTAGAAAATCTTGATGGTTCTAGGGATTTTTTATTAATTTTTAATACGGAACATAGTAAAATACTTGATATTAAAATTGAAAAAGAAGAGAAAGAAACAACTATTCGTTTAACGCCAGAAAAGGGTATTATTGACCCTCGAGATTTTTCGTTGGCCCCAGCAGATTTTAATTATGATGTTGCTATAATATTGGGCGCTCCAAGTTTGGAATCCCTAGGAGATATTTACCAAAAAAATACAGATTTATTTTTTGAAGTTCCAAAAATTAACATTAATAATGACAGTGAAAATGATGACTATGGGCAAGTTAATTTGGTTGAACTGACTGCTTCTTCTATTTCTGAAATTTTAAGTGAATTGCTTTTTGAACAATATCCCACACTTATGGAGGAAAATGTAGCTCAAATGCTTTTGACTGGAATAATTTCTGCCACCGATAGTTTTCAAAAATCAACTACTACACCCCAGGCGATGCTTATAGCTTCTAAATTAATTAAAGCCAAGGCTGATCAATCAGAAATAATTAGACATCTTTACAAAACAAAGGCTCTATCATTCTTAAAACTTTGGGGTCGTGCTATGGCTCGATTAAATTGGGATAATTCTAGAAAGTTTATCTGGTCACTTGTTTCTACAGAAGATTTTTTAAAATCACGTGCTGATGAAAATGCTATCCCAGCTGTATTAGAAGAATTGCAAAAAAATTACAATAAAGCTAGAATTTTTGGTATTTTCTACGGTAAAGGTACTGATAATACCTATGGGAGATTTACTTTTAAAAATAATCGCGCTTTGAATGCCATCGCCGAAGAATACAATATTAAACCAATGGGTGACACTGTTGAAATTGAATTTAAAAACAAAAATCTTATCAAAGCTGAAAAGGATTTCGAAATCGCCCTCAATAAAAATTTATAACATCTACATTTCATCTAAAACATCAATACCCAATAAATTCAATTCTGTTTTAATCATTTGTAAAAACATTTGCACTAAAGCTAGTCTAGCTAATTTAATATTCTTTTTAGCCTTTAAAATATTTTTACTATGATAAAATTGATTAAAAGTTTTAGCTAATTCAAAAATATGAACCGCCACTGAAGAAGGATTAAAATTTTCGCCGGCTAATTTTATTTTTTCATTACTCTCCAAAATTTTATGGACTAACTGTATTTCTTCTTTGGAACCTAATATAGAAAAATCCGCTTTAATCTTTTCATCTTTTTTGATCTGAGCATCGCGTAAAAGTTTTGAGGCTCGCGCATAGGAATATTGGCAATAAGGTCCAGTAAAGCCTTCAAAAGACAAAGACTCTTTTGTATCGAATGTAATGTCTTGTGTTGGATTTACTTTTAATAGATAAAATTTAATAGCCCCCAAGGATATTTTCATGGCTCGTTTTTCTAATTCTTTCTCTTTTAGTAAATTATTACCTCGACGCTCTAAAATTCCCTGTTTAGCTAAATCCTTAATCTTAATCACCAAATCATCGGCATCCACTATTTTACCTTCACGAGATTTCATTCGACCGTCTGGTAAGTAAACCATCCCGTAAGAGAGGTGGAAGTTATTTTTAGACCAAGCATAATTTAAGGCTTTTAAAATTTCAAAAAGGGAACGGAAATAATATTCTTGTTCCGAAGCCACCACATAGATTGATTGGTCTAAATTATATTCCTCTGCTTTCAATACAGCTGTCCCTAAGTCTTGTGTAATATAAACACTAGTACCATCCTTTCTTAGAACTGTAACCTTTTTATTGTTTCCTTCTTCATCTAAACCAAAACTATCTGGAAGTATAAACACCACTGCCCCATTTTTCTCTTTTTGGAAAACACCTTTTTTTAATCCTTTGGCTATAATATTTTTTCCTAATTTATAGGTTTTTGATTCTTTATAAATTACATCAAATTTAAACCCTAAAGTTTTAAAACTTTCATTGAAACCATCGATAACCCACTTATTCATCATCTTCCATAACTTCAAAATTTCCTTATCTCCCTCTTCCCATTTTTGTAACATTTCTTGAGCCTGTGCTTCTAATTCGGGATTTTTTTCAGCTTCTTGAGAAAATTTAACATAATATTTTCCTACAAAATGATCTCCTTTTATTCCTGTTGATTCTGGCGTTTCTCCATTACCAAACAATTTCCAAGCTAGCATACTCTTACAAATATGTACCCCTCGGTCATTAATTAAATTTGCTTTTATAACTTCATTTCCATTTGCTTCTAAAATATTAGACACGGCCATGCTCAATGTCCCGTTTCTTAAATGTCCTAAATGTAAAGGTTTATTGGTGTTGGGAGATAAATATTCTACCATCACCTTTTTTTTATTTTCTATATTTATTTTTAAGTCCTGTAAATAATTTTTATCAAGAATTATCTTTTTATAAATTTCTCCAAAAAGTTGTTTTCTGTTTATTTTAAAATTAATATAGGGACCAGCAACTTGTATTTCTTCTATAAATTTTGGTTGATGTAAGTTTTTTGCATTTTTATCTTCTTTTGTGTTTTTAACATCTTTGTTAATTACACCACTTCCTCTAATTTCTTCTGCTAACTGTTTAGCAATTTCTACTGGCGATTTACCTAAAATTTTTGCTAAAGGAAAACAACCAAAGGCAAAATCACCAAATTCTAACTTTGGCGGAGCCGATAACTCAACTTCCATTTCCTCCCCCACTCCAATCCCTTTTAGAGATTTTTTAATAATTTCTATAATTTGTTCTTGCATTTTATTCATCACAGCCACGTACAAACATCTAATTAATCGACGTTTATATGTTTACATTCTTAAATGTTTAAATATTTCTATGCCTTAAGTATACTCACAAAAATTATCTTAAGCAAGGTTTTTACCAGTAGTAAAATTATCACTCCTTGATAATATTAAACAACGAGGCAAAACCTCGCTGTTTCTTAGTAACATTAGTCTTTAAAATCATTGATTATTTTCAATATTAAATTTATCCTTAAATAAATGAAATTTTTCTAATCACCAAAAGTTAATTCACAGCTTTTTATTTCTTTTCAAATTTACAACTTCTTATTCCTTTTCACCGACACCTTCCCCCTTCTTTCCTTTTTCTTCATTACCAGAATTTTTAACCTCATCCACCAACTCAGCGATATTTTATTGAACTATAATAAACCAATTAATGTTTATATCTTGAGTAGCTGGCTTAGCTAGTTTAATGGTGAATTTTTTTCTTTCTATTATCTCTGTAATTCCAATAGCCACTGGCTGATTAGGCGTGACTATTATATGAGACTTTTTTTCTACCGCTGTGCTTTCAATTACTGCAGTTGTCTCTCCAGTCTCAATTGTGACCGTTCCACTTGTTTTTTGCTTTTGTTCGTCTATTTCTTTTGATTCTTGCTGATTATTGTTTTGATTGTTGTTGTTTTCTTTGTCTCTATCATTATTATTTAATGAATTCTCAACAACATTTATTTTATTTTCTCTATTAAATTTATTTAGTTTTTCTTCTAAATTATCAATCTTCTCTTTACTATCAATTAATTCGTTGGTGATTTGAGTAGTCAAATCGGTTAAATTACCAACATTTTCTGTTAACTCTTTTGTAATTGTCTTATTCTCTCCAGTTTCCTCTTCTAGATTAACAACTTTTACCCATAATTCTCTTACTTTGTAAGTTAAATTAATAACAAATTGTGTTATTTTTATAATAGACTGCTTCAGCCAATCTTTTTCCATTCCTTGATCTTTCAAATTTGTTATTATACTTTCTAAGTCGGTTAATTCTAATCCCAGGTCAATATTGGTAGTATTCTTAGTATCTTCATAATTATCATTAGAATTTATATTTACTGAATCATTTACTTTTTCATTTAAATTTCCTATTTCCTTATTTGAATTGTCTATAGTTTTTTGTTTATTTTCTTCTTGTTCATTGGTAAAAGAATCTTGACTATCAACCTCCTCTTGATTTTGTTTGTCCATAGCTTCTTCCACCGCTTGTTTGACTAAATCGCTGATAATAGCTTTTGGCAATGTCTTAGGTTGATGTTTTTTAATAATATCCTCCAACTCTTTTTCTAAAGAAAGTTTTTGTGAAACAACCGTATTAAATTCTGAGTTAGAGTCAACCTTAGCTGTTATATTATTTAATTCTTCTTGTTGCTCTTTTATACCTTCTAGCAATACAGGAACAAGGCTTTGATAAGAAATTGATTTATAGCCGTTTTTGTCAGTAGATACTGCTTCTGGAAAAATCATTTCTACTTCTTGAGCAATAAGACCAAGTTGTCGTCTGTCAGAAAAATTCATTTCTGGATATTCATCCTGACGCCAATTATAAGAAACTCCCCGGAGTTGTAATAGTTTGCCCAAAGAATTATTTAGAACTGTTACATTTTTTTTCCAACGAGCATCTGAACTTGACCAAGTGCCAGTAGCATAGGCATCTCCATTAACATATAATCTATATGCTCCTGGATTGGTTGTTCCTATTCCTACCTGACCATCATAACTAATAATACCATCCTTTCCGTTAAATTGATCAGGAGAACTCGCCTCAAGCCCGAGAATTGAATAATATCCAATATCATTAGGATCATAAGCGGTATTATCATCTTTACGATAATTAAACAATGCCATTACTTTCACATAAGAAGTTCCATTACGGAAAGCTGGTTCGCCAGCATTATCACTTCCATTATTACTGTAAGGTTTTCCCTGTCCTTGCTTCCAAACTGACTTATAAGTTTGCCACTGCCCGTCATTTGATACAGTTTTTGAAGAAATATAATAATTGTAGGTTCCGCCAGCATAAAAGTTAGCTATTTTTGTTCCAGCGGGAATGGTAGAACCGGTCCAAGCAT
>CAZRER010000059.1:0-5322 GCA_964599525.1 uncultured Bdellovibrionales bacterium | reverse complement strand
CAAATGTATATATTGGAAAAGGTTCCGGCGTAGATCCATCACAAGTAACCGCAAGCTCCACTTCAGAAGTAAGTATTGGTGGTTTTCAAAACGAATAATTTTATTATTCTATTAAAAAGCCCGAGCGAAGCTCGGGTTTTTTATTTAATCTGTATAATCACTTAATCCGTACGTGTGTTAAAATAATTATTTAATTTGCACGGGTGATAGGAATCGAACCTACAGTCCAGGTTTTGGAGACCTGTGGTTTACCATTAACCGACACCCGCCTGTTATAATTAAAATCTTTTCATAAGTCCATAATAGGCAGAACCATGTTTTTTCAAATTTAATTCTCGTTTAGTTGCTATTTTTTATCATTATACGCTTCATAGTAAATAAGCTCCAACGGTCTTCTACTAACCGACACCCGCAAAGTATGAAATTATTTCCAATACATTCATAACAAATATATTGTACCAAATTATCCAAATAAGTCCAGTTAAAATTGAAACATTTACTTCCGCAAAACTTTTAGGAATGCTTCGGCGGGAATTTCAACTTTTCCGCCTTGAGCCATTCTTTTCTTTCCCTTTTTCTGTTTTTCTAAAAGTTTTCTCTTTCTCGTAATATCTCCTCCGTAAAGTCCAGCCGTAACATCTTTTCGAAAGGCACTTAGAGTGGCTCGAGCGATAATTTTAGCTCCGATAGCTGCTTGAATTGCCACAGCAAAATTTTGTCTCGGCAAAATATCTTTTAGTTTATTAACAATAATCTTCCCCTCACTCATTGCTTTCTCTCTAGGAATAATCCTAGAAAAAGCATCTACCCTATCTCCGGCTACTAAAATATCAATTCTCACTAAATCACTAGTTCTATAATCAATCGGCTCATAACTCATAGAGGCATAACCAGAGGAAACACTTTTTAGCTGGTCATGGAAATCAACAATCACTTCCATTAAAGGAGCCTCAAAAACTAATTGTACTCGCTCGCTATCAATGTAGTCGGTACTTTTATATTCGGCCCTAGTCGTTCCCATTAATTCCATTACCGAACCTAAATATTTGGCAGGAGTAATTATTTCTAGCTTAACATAAGGCTCTTCTATCATACTAATCTGAGAAGCATCTGGCAACTCTGTTGGCGAATAAATATCCACAATTTCATCTGTTCCACTTTTATGAACTCGGTAAACAACACTAGGAGTGGTGATCGTTGGTTGCAATCCAAACTCTCTATCTAATCGTGCTTGAATAATCTCAAGATGTAACAACCCTAAAAATCCACAACGAAATCCTCGTCCTAAAGCTTGATTACTTTCTGGCTCAAAAGTAAAAGCACCATCATTTAAAGTTAATTTATCTAAAGCATCACGCATCACATTATATTCTCCGCCATCCACTGGATAAAAACTAGCATAAACCATTGGCTGGACTTCTGCGTAACCAGGTAAGGGATTAATATCTCCGTAAGGATTATTATCTACTTTCGACTTTTTATTTTCTACTTTTGATTTGTGAGTTTTGACGAGCGTAATAGTATCTCCCACTTTACACTCCTTAACACTTTTAAATCCGGTAGCAATATACCCAATATCCCCAGCTGAAAGTTTATCGCAGGGAACATACTTTGGCGCAAAATGTCCTAATTCCACTACATTACTTTCTCCCTTAGTCATCAACATATGTAAATTATCTTTCTTAGTAATTTCTCCATCTACGATTCGCACATAAGCCAAAACGCCTTTATAGGAATCGTAAACACTATCAAAAATTAAAGCTCTTAAAGGTTCCGGCTCGCCAGTTTCATAATCTTTAATTTTTCCTTTCGGTGCTGGCACTTTTTTTATAATTTCCTCTAATAATTCTTCAACACCTGCCCCTGTTTTTCCACTGACGGCCAAAATTTCATCTTCTCGGCAACCTAAAATATGCACGACTTCTTTTTTCACTTTTTCTACGTCGGCATTGGGCAGATCAATTTTATTTAAAACGGGAATAATTTCCAAATCTTGTTCTAGAGCAAAATATAGATTAGTTAAGGTTTGAGCTTGCACCCCTTGGGTAGCATCTACTAAAAGTACTGCCCCTTCCACTGCCGCCAAAGAGCGAGAAACTTCGTAGGCAAAATCAACATGCCCGGGAGTATCAATTAAATTCAAAGTGTAATTCTGATAACGCATCTGAACTGGTGTCATTTTAATAGTAATTCCCCTCTCCCTCTCCAAATCCATTGTATCTAAAAGCTGTTCTTTCATTTCTCTTTTTTCAATGGTACCAGTCATTTCTAAAAGTCGGTCTGATAAAGTAGACTTCCCGTGATCAATGTGAGCAATGATACAAAAGTTTCTGATATTTTCCATATGATTTTAAATTAACTACTCAATACTATTTAATACACTTTAATCTTACGATAGGCCTTGTCCTACATATCTCTTTGAGCGACGTTGGAAAAGTTTCTGATACTTTCCATACTATTACTTTATTTAAAATTAATTAAAAAGTCTCTAATGTGTAAAGTTTTAATTCCTTTATATGTATTCTTACCAATCATTTCATCCATAGATATAACAATCTTAGAATAACCATCTTTAATTCTTAATAAATTTCCAAATTCTCTATCAATATTATTCTTATGAATTTTATAAGCTACTTGAATATATATTTTCTCATTATCTTTTTCTGCCACAAAATCAATCTCGTATTTATCTAGCTTACCAACATATATATTATACCCCAATACTTTCAGGTGATTATATACGGCATTTTCTAAAATTTTTGCTACATCATTGGGGCGATAACCTACTAAAACATTTCTTAATCCTAAGTCTTGAAAATAATATTTAGGGTTATTTTCAAATATTTTTTTTCCAACAACATCCCTCCTGTTAACCTCCGCCACAAAAAAAGTTTTTGCTAAAAAATTTAAATATTCTAAAATGGTTGCATTGTGAACCTCTAATTTTTGATTTTTTAAAAACTTTGAAATTTTTGATGATGAAATAAATGAACCAATATTGTCAGCTAAATATTGAGTTAAATTCTCCAAGAAAGAAACATTTCTAATGTTATACCTAGCAATAACATCCTTTAATAAAATAGAATTGTAAATATTTTTTAAATAATCATAAACGACTTCATCTTGCAAATCTAAATGTATTAAATATGGCAAACCACCAAACTGCCAATATTTTTGCAAAGATGTTTCTGCATCATCCAAGTTATGAAATCGTAGAAACTCTTTATAACTCAAAGAATAAACTTTTATCTCAATATAGCGACCAGCCAATAAGGTTGCCAATTCCCCGGATAGTAAGTCAGCATTACTCCCCGTGCAATAAATATCAAAATTACCAGTTGCATTTAAACTACGAATAACCTTTTGCCAATTTTTAATTTCTTGCACTTCATCAATGAATAAATAATTCTTGCCTTTTTTCTCCTTCCTTTTTATGGATTTCATCAACTGCTTATCATCATAAATATTCACAAAATCATAGGACTCCTTGTTAATGTAAATAATATTTGCTCGTGGGTGTATTTTTTTAATTTCATCCATAACTTGCAACATAAAATAACTTTTGCCAACCCGTCTTTGCCCTACAATTATTTTTACCAGATCCTTATCTATAAATGGTTTAATTTTTTTAAAATAGCTGCTTCTTTTAATGTATTTTTTCATCATATTGAAATTATTTACTATTTTTTAATATTTTTTCATTATAATGAAATTATATCACTTATATTGAATTTGTCAATATTTATACCTGACTGTCCAACCATAAATTAAATTTCTCTACTTGTTTCACTTTTGTGCTATTAACTAAAAAAGGTTTTACATCTCTTGCTAAATACTTCAGTTCCTTTTCAGAAAATAATTTCCTCATTTTTTTTATCAATTCACTTTTCTTACTAATTTTTAATTTCTTTTTAAGATATTCATAGTCTGGATCAGTCAAAGAAGATAGGTAAATTATATCATAAATGTCACGCCCCTTATTTCTCTGACGGTTAAATAAGGCTTCTATTTTTTGAGACAATAATATTGACTGACTATAAACTCTTATTTCAGAAAAAATACCCGCTCTAGAAATAACCCTGTTCTCAATAGTCCCAACTTCCTTGCTTACCGTAAAACTATCAATTCTAATCATTATTTTTTCATCCTTTAGTGGAGATAAATTGTTAGAGAATAAAATTCTAGAAAATTTTAAATAACAATGATAAACATTTTTAAATGTATTACGAAATTCAACGACTAACCCATCTTTTTCCAACTCTCTTTTAATATGAATTATCAACTCGGAAAATTCACTCTCCGACAAATCTAAATTATCCAAATCTAAATCTTCCGAAAATCTATCAGATCCATAGACTATCATAATTGCTGTTTCTCCCATAAAAACTAACCTGCTTCCGTATTTGGATGAAAAGATTATATCTAAAATTTTATACTGTAAATATTCCTTTAATATCAACTGAGGTAATAATTGCTCTACAGTAGAATAATGTTTTTTTATTTCTCTAAATTCCAGCATTGCAATATTCTAAAAAATTATCCAATCGCTTTTTTATACTTCCTGCCTTAACCAATTTCGCATACCTCTTTATCTCGGGAACTTTTATCTTCTCTAAATTTAATCTTAAAGCCTTAAAGTCCGCCTCTTTCTTCAAATCAGTTCGTAAGTAAATTAAATCAAAAATTGCTTTCTCTGGGGTAGCTATTTTAATAAATCTATTTTCTTTTATAGCACTTTTTATCAAAGTGAACCCCGTAAATAATTTAGGAGCTATTTTATAATAATAAAAAGTTCCAAAATCATTTTCCATCTCTTCCTGTCTACTGTTTGAAACTGAGGTTATCGCTGGTGTTACTTCTGGAATAATTTGATGAAAAGATAGATCCCTTTTTTTTGCAGACTTCACATAGCCTTTTTGTTTCCATAAAGACAACTGGACGGCATCTAATTCGCCAAAAACATTTTTAATATCTTGGTGGGTGATTATATTAAAATCATTAAATTTTTTCTTAAACTCTAAAAACTTCATATCAAAAGATTATAAAAAATTATAATTATCTGCTTTCATCTTTATTCTAGCACCATTCTTAAAAATATCAATTTTTGTTCGAAGACAACTATTTATCTTTCTAAAAAAAGAAAAACAAGCAAGGCCAGGTTTATATGGGGAATATATTAACCCCAACATTAAATTTGCCTCTAAATAAGATTTTATTAGTATTCAATTACCTCAACACTTCTCTCACGGGTGCAAACGACCTTAGATGTATTTCGCACACGCCGTTTTTTTGTAGTTGTTCAATGTAAAATTTAGTTACATA
>CAZRER010000058.1:0-5635 GCA_964599525.1 uncultured Bdellovibrionales bacterium | reverse complement strand
TCGCTCCGTTATGGATAAGGATTGTGTAGGCCAGACCGTAACTTGTCCCTGCGGAGCAGGAGAAAACAAATCTCAAGGAAGTAATACCACCTTTGAGACGAATTAGATCAAAATAATTATTTTATGTAGCATTTTGTATTTACACTCAGTTAATTTTATCCTTTAATAAATCTTCCACCGCCGATGTTGCGGGTGAGGCCTTTCATCTCCAGAAGGGATAATTTTGAGGATACGAGGGTCGTGTCCAGTTTACAATTTTTGGCTAGTTTATCAATGGTGATAGGATCAAGAGAAAGTTTTTTATAGATTAATTCTTCTTCGGGATTTGTAAAATCAATTTTTGGTTGGTCAAAAATATTACTTTGAACGGAAGCAAAATTAAAAGTGTTTAATACATCATTGGCAGAAGTAACAATCTGAGCACCTTCTTTAATTAGATGGTGAGTTCCTGCGGATCGATCAGAAAAAATATTTCCTGGTACAGCAAATACTTCTCGATTTTGCTCCAGGGCATAATTAACTGTAATCATCGTGCCACTTTTTTTACCAGCCTCAATTACTAAAGTTCCCATGGACAGACCACTAACAATTCTATTTCTAGCCGGGAAAGTATATTTTGTCGCCGGCATAAAAGGAGGATATTCAGAAACTATAAGACCACCATTCGAGAGGATAGTGTCAGCAGTTACTTTGGCATAGTTATTGTTTTGGGCTTGAGAAATGCCAGATCCAAATACGGCTATGGTTGGTTGATTTACGGAGGTCGTTGCTAAGTGCGATAAAGTGTCAATTCCCTGGGCCATACCACTAGTTATTATAATTCCAGCTTGCGCAATTTCTGGAATAATTTTTTCCACAACCATTTTTCCATACTCGGTATAACGACGAGTGCCAACTACAGCCAGTTGTTTTTTCTTCAAAAGATTAATATTGCCAGTATAGAATAAAATAAAAGGAGCAGATTTTATCTCCCGAAGTTGTTGGGGATATTCATTATCACTCTCGGTAATAAAATCTATTTCAGTTTCTTTGAATTTTTCCCACTCTTTATTTATATTAACAGTTGAACGAAGAGAACAAATTTTTTCTGCCGTTTTTTCTAATATCCCAGATTTAACAAGAGAAATATCAGTAGCGTTCCAAGCTTTTTTAAAAGTATCAAAATTAGATTCCAGCTTACGTAAAGTTGCTGGTCCCGTATTTAATAGTGTAAAAGCGTATAAATATTTTGACATAATTTGATATAAACTTCTCCACAAGCAAAGCTTATGGAGAAAATTTTGTTGCTGAATGTTCAAAGATAGTATACAATTAATTATAGATTAGTAAAGGGGGAAGGAAAATTTTAAATTTAAAATGAATGATAAAATTTTGAATGATTAAATATTTAAAATATTACTAATAGATGCTATGAACCGTGAACTGTGAACTAACAAACCGTGAACCGTGAACCGTGAACTAATAACCAATCTTATGAATGTAGAACATTTTGCTACTATCTTTCAAGGGTGGCCCCCAGAGCTGGTAACTTTTTTGGTGGGTATGGTGCCAATTTTTGAATTAAGAGGAGCAATTCCGTTAGCAATAACTTATTTCAAATTAAATACCTTTGTGGCTTTCTTTTGGGCAGTCCTTGGCAATATAACAGTAATGTTACTTTTAGCTTTCCTTTTAGAATGGGGTGTTAATTTTATAACTAAACATTTTTCCTGGGGTGAGAAATTTTTTAAGTGGCTTTTTGAACGAACCCATAAAAAAACTCACAAGCAAATTGAAAAGTATGGAGATTGGGGATTATTTTTTCTAGTAGCCATTCCCTTACCGATGACTGGAGGGTGGACTGGAGTTTTAGCAGCTTTTTTATTTGAAATTAATAAAAAGAAAGCTTTACCAATTATTGCTAGTGGAATTTTTACAGCCGGTTTAATCGTTACAGCTTTAACCGTGGGAATTATCAAATTTTAAAATAATATCTAGAAAGCCCGGTAGATAAGTTAAACCTAGATAAGTTAAATTTAATTATATGAATAAACAAAAAATTATAGTTGCTAATTTTAAAATGAATTTAACTTTAAAATTTGAGTTAAATCATTGGTTAGACGACTTCTCTCAAAAAATAAAAACAATAAACTTTAGTCAAACGGATTTGGTTTTATGTCCACCAATTATTCATTTGCAAACTTTTATAGATCGAGTTAAAAATAACTCTAGCATAGCTATTGGAGGACAGGATTGTTTTTGGGAAAGAAAAGGTTCATATACAGGGGCTGTTAGTCCAGCCAGTATTTATAGTTTGGGTGGACGATATGTTATTCTTGGACACAGTGAGCGAAAAAAATATTTTGGAGAAACAGCACCTATTATAAATTTAAAATTAAAAGCCAGTAGCAAAGTAGGGTTAAAAAGTATTGTTTGTGTAGGAGAGACTGCAGAAGAAAAACAAAAAGATTTAACTTCTCAAATTATTAATCAGCAGTTAGATAATTATTTAAAAGATTTTCCTTTGGGTCAATTAGATAGATTATTAATTTGCTATGAACCAGTTTGGGCCATTAGCTCTAATAATCCAACAAATCCACCAACAGTTGATGAAATTATGACGGCCAAGTTAATTATTAAGAAAAAGATTGTTGAAAAGTATGGAGCTAAAGCTGGGGACAAAATTAGAATATTATATGGAGGAAGTGTAAACCAGGGAAATGTAGAAGAAGTTTGTCTAGAAGCTGGGATGGATGGAGTTCTAGTCGGAAAAGCTAGTTTAGTGCCAAACGAAATTTTAGGTATGGTAAAAAAAATAAGTTAAATAAAAATAAAACAAAAAAATATGAGAGGAAAAACTATAGAAATTTTACAAAAAGCTGGACAAGAAGGTTATGCTGTGGGAGCATTTAATACTTCTATCACAGAAATAGGACAAGGTATTGTTAGTGCTTCCAGTAGTTTGAATAGAGATTGTATTATTCAAGTTACACCCAGCTCAATTAAATATGTTGGAGCAGAATTATTAGGAGCAGTAGTCAAGGCAACGATAGAAAATAATTCTGGACAAAGCAAAATTGGCTTTCACTTAGATCATGGTAAAACATTTGAAGATGTGGTTGTGGCTGTTGAAAAAATGGGTGTAGACTCAGTAATGATTGACGCTTCCACTGAAGATTTTGAAAATAACTTAGCGATTACCAAGAGAGTCGTAGAATATGCTCACAAAAAAGGAGTTGTTGTTCAAGCAGAACTTGGTAGGGTGCCCTATCTTGGCAGGGATAACAGAGAGACTAACTGGGATGAAGTAATGACTAAGCCTGAAGAGGCTCAAAGATTGGTTGAAGAAGCAAATATAGATGCCCTGGCTGTTGGCATCGGAAACGCCCATGGGTTTTTTAAAGAAAGGGAAATTCCTGATTGGAAAAGGCTGGAAAAAATTAAGGAACTTATTCCACGAACACCATTAATTATGCATGGAGCCTCTGATTGGGGGAAAGACAAAGTAAAAAATGCTGTTTCCCGAGGAATTGTCTGTTTCAATGTGGATACTGATATTAGATTGTCTTTTGTAAACGCTGTTTGTAATAAGACAATGCCTAAATGTGAGCTAACTGATCCCAGAAAAATTTTAGCAGAAGCCAGGGAAGCAGTTCAAAACACAGTGGAAAAGAAAATGGAAATGTTTTATCAAGCCGTGCGAAACTAAAATAATATATCAGCAATTTAAGCATACTTAAGTATACCGCTATTCAAGTGAATAGTGGTATATATTAGATCAACGGATTGACAAATTGTAATCCATAAAAATAAGCTCACTATATAAGAGGCTTATTTTTTTATAATAAATTTATTCCGTTTACGGTTACCCCAACATTGGTAATAAACTAGTACAGGTCATTTCACTTGGCTTAGGGATATCCATAATTTCTAGAATAGTTGGAGCTACATCACAAAGTAACCCTTGCGAAGTAGCTATTGTTTCATCTCCAGTTTTTTGTCGATGGTTACTAGGCGTTACATACCAGAGGGGGACCGGGTTAGAAGAATGTTCTGTAACTTTTTCTCCAGTTTTTAAATTAATTAATTCTTCCACATTACCGTGGTCAGCAGTTATCAACAGACAACCATTATTTTCTAGAACAACGGGAATAATTTTACCTAAAGATTTATCTAGGTACTCAATAGCTTTGACACAAGCGTCTTCATTCCCAGTATGCCCAACCATGTCAGCATTAGCAAAATTAACTAGAATAAAATCATATTTATTTTCTCTGATTTTTTCTATTAAAGTTTGGGTTATTTCCGGAGCACTCATTTCTGGTAGCTGATCATAGGAAGGCACATTCTTTGAGGGAATAACAATTCTATCTTCACCGGGATAAGCATTTTCATTACCACCATTAAAAAAATAAGTAACATGAGCATATTTCTCTGTCTCTGCCAAGCGTAATTGTTTTTTATTATTATCAGCTAGGACTTTTCCTAGTGTTACGGCTATGTCTTCGGGGGGGAAGGCGATAGCTTCAACTTTTAAATCTTCATCATATTCTACCATAGATATAAAATGAATTTTTTTCATTTGAGTAGTTGGAGAGAAGTGGCTAAAATTATCTTCAGTGAAAGCTTGGGTTATTTGCTTCGCTCGGTCACTTCGAAAATTAATAAAAAATATATAATCTCCATCATCCACTAGACCAACAGGAGTGTTGCTTTTATCAGTGACTACTATTGGCTCAATAAATTCATCAGATTTTCCTTCTTGATAGTATTCTTCAATAAGTTTTTTCGGTTCAGAGGTTTTAGTTCCTATCCCAGCTGTCATGGCTAGATATCCTTTTTCTGTCCTGTCCCAATTTTCATTTCTATCCATGGTATAATATCTCCCGGAAATTGTAGCTATTTTTCCTAGTCCAGTTTTTTTAATTTTTTCTTCTAGTTTTTTAATAAATAACAAACTACTATCAGGGGCAGTATCACGACCATCAGTAATAATATGTAAGCATACATTTTCTAAACCTTGTTCTTTGGCAGTTTGTAAAGCAGCTAGATAATGATCGATATGAGAATGAACTCCACCGTCACTAAGTAAGCCTAAGATATGAAATTTTTTCTCATCTTGCTTACTCCGTTGCATCATGTTAACGATATTTTCATTGGTAAAAAAAGTACCATTTTCAATGGATAAATTTATCCGAGGTAAATTTTGATATTTAATTTGGCCACTACCAAGAGCTTGATGTCCTACTTCAGAATTTCCAACTTCCCCCCAAGGGACTCCAACAGAAAGTCCTGATGCCTCCAAAAGTATTTTAGGATAAAAATTATTTAGTTTTTCTATGGTAGGAGTTTTGGCTACTTTAAAAGGGTTACCCGTTTCTTCCATTGATTCTCCCCACCCATCAAGAACTATCAGCACTACCGGTTTATATATAGACATTTATTTTTTATTTTTATATTAATTAAAATCATGAATCTGTATTTATTATAACATTATACTGCCACCAGGTAAACAGTTATCTACTTTCATTTAAGTTAGAGGCTTTGCCTCTAGCTGTATAGCGAGTAAAATTAAGAGAGCAAGATCTGGCCTTTTCCATAGCCGCTACGACGAAGTCGTGGCTTGTAGGCGTTAAGGCCAGACCTTTAGCGAGCG
>CAZRER010000057.1:0-5716 GCA_964599525.1 uncultured Bdellovibrionales bacterium | reverse complement strand
CCTTTTGTCGATTCTTGTTCTTTTTGATATTTTGTTAGTTTTTTGTAAAGTCTGTCCAGTTCTTTTTCGACAAGTTCTTTGTTGTAGTTGCGGTAAGTAATTTTAATTAAATGTTTAAACGGTGGGTAGTTTAGAGATTTTCTGTTTTCCAATTCATATTCCGCGAAGGCTTTCCAGTCCCAATCTTTTAAATAGGTAAATATTCTATTGGTTGGATCAAAGGTTTGAATTAAACATTTTCCGTTTTGTATTGCACCGGGGCGATTAACCCGACCAGTCAACTGAAAAATAGTACTGAGGTAGTTTTCATCAAAGCGAAAATCGGTTTGACCCGGCCAATTGTCGGCGTTAAGAATGGCTACTAAATTCACATCTTTGATATCTAATCCCTTGGCGATAGTATAGGTTCCCACTAGAAAATCTAATTTATTATTGTATAAGTTACTAAGTATTGTTTGACGAGTAATTTTGCTTTTAAAAGTTAGACTATCAGCAACCGCTATTCTGGCAGAAGGAAAGGTAGTTTGAATTGCATCTCGAACGCTTTCTGTACCAAAGCCTAAATCACTTAAGCGGAAACTTCCGCAGTGGGGGCATTTAGAAATATTAGATATTTTAAAATTGCAGTGTAGACAACGATAAGAATTTTCACTATGTACTAAGGGAACTTGGCAATCGGGACAAATTGGTACTTCTTGGCAGTCTTGGCAAATAATTGTAGAACTTTTTCCTCGACGAGGAACTAGAAGTAGAGCTATTTTGTTTTGGTTTAAAGTATTCTTAAGAGCAAAACGAAGTTCGTTGGATAAAAATATTTGTTGTCCTTTTTTGTAGTATTTTTTTAGGTCAACTAATTCTATAGTTGGGGGTTTAACAGCTATTTCTCTTGTTTTCAGAGCGGGTAATTTTACTAGTTGCCATTTTTTGGAGGTGGTTGTTTTGTAATAACTATTTAGAGAGGGGGTGCTGGAGGCAAGTAATACTTTTGTTCTAATATTTCCTTTCGAATACACTTCTTGTAATAAACTAGCTACTTGTCGAGTATGATAAAAAGGTGGAGTATCCCATTGTTTATGGGAAATATCTTGTTCTTCGTCAACAACAATTAAGCCTAAGTCTTTGAAGGGTAGAAACACGCCCATTCTAGTACTGATAATAATTTTAATTTTGCTAGATTTCACGCCGTTCCAGATGGTGGTAATTTCTGATGGTTTTAACTGAGAATGAAGAATAGCAACTTCTTTATTACTATCATTATTATCTATGAACTTACTACTATAGCGAACTATTTCTTGATAGGAAAGAAAAATCTCGGGAATAAGAATGAGCGATTGTTGATTTTGTTCTAGGGTTTTTTTAATGGTTTCAATAATTACTTCTGTTTTTCCGGAGGCGGGCGGGCCGAATAACAAAGTTGAATGTCTAATGTCGAATGTCAGAAGTTTCTTGCTGTTGTTGGCTGACTTAGTATTTATAAGTGTGGTGTTTCTTTTTAAAGTTGGGGTGATTATTTTACCAGTAGCTTTTTTTTGTTCGGCAGTTAGTATGATTTTTTTTTGCCATTTATTTTCGTTTATTTCCTTGACTTGTTTTGTAATATTCTCAAAGTATTTTGGATTATTTTTTTTGGTTAGCTTAAAGGCAAAGAATTTTAAGGTAGTGCTAAGGGGAGTTAAATAATATTGAGAAATTAATTTAGCCAATTTTAGTTGTTGTCTTGTGATTTGCGCTGGGGTGATAATTTCTAAAATAGGGGAAGTTTTAAAAGTTGGTTTTTGTTTAGATTGTTGTTTAATAGTGTTTATTTTTTTAATGGCTGGAATATTAGATTTAGTAGTTTGATCAGTATAAAATTGTTTATGATTAAATTCATCGACTACAACTCCTCTTATAATTTTATTATTAAATTTTATTTTTACTACCGAACCAAATTCAACAATTTTATTAGAATGATAGGTAAACTCACTGGATTTAACTAAAGACAAACGAACCAAAGGAATAATTTGGCAGTAGTGTTTTGTAGCTAATTTTTGCTTGGATTTATTTGACATAAATAATTTTCAATTTTTAATTTCTTAAAAACCCCCCAAATTCTCGTCCCTCGAATTTTGACTCCCTCCACCAAGAGAAAGGCGGACAGGTTTACACAGGGGGTGAATTAAAAATTGAAAATTATTTAATGCTCCACTCTCCTACTAAATATCCAACACCTAGTGGATTTTCGTAGGACAATTTATGAAAAGCGTGGCGGGTGTGAGCAATGGCTCCAAGGGTGATTAAAATTCCTTGTAAACCGCCTTCTCCAGCTTCTTCACAAAATTCTGGGTTTAAAGCTTTTATTTTATCCACTTCATTTTCCTCCAATAGTTTAATTAAAGTAGAATCATATTTAATACCGTAGGGAGAAAAACCAGCTGGTGCTTCTTCGGTTAGACGATTAGAAAGATGGGAGCTAGTAACAATGGCAATACTCTTGTCGCTTTCTTCTAGGACAGTGCTTAATTGTCGTCCAAACCTAAATTGAGCATCCCAATCGGTAGCGGTAAAAGTTAGAGGAATAATTTTGGGCTGATAGTCTAAATTTTTAGTTAGATAGATGAGAGGAATTAAACTTCCATAGTCTAAATTAGACTCTCTAATGACGTCCAATGGTGCATGTTTTTTTCGCATATAGCGTAGAATTTTTTTGGAAAGTTCCTTATCATTTTTGAAAGTGTAATCAAAATCATCTCCACCAAAATCAACAAAATTCCCATAAAAAGAATTATCAAAATTGATAGTAAATTTATCATAACGCATTGGTCCTTGGGAAGAAATAATAATTACAATTTCTGGAGATGTTTTTCTTAGACTGCTAGCAAGAGTCTCAATTGATTTTGAGGTTTTTTGTAAGAGATTTTTGTCAGAATTTTTTATTTCTGGAATTAAAGCCAGAGGGTGCGGACAAATTGTAGCAAAATTAATCATAACATTAGTTGTCAGTGTTTAGTTATTAGTTTGCAGTGGGTTTTGCTAATCTAGTTATAATAGTAGATTGTTTTTTATTATCTGTCTGTTGTTCGCTGATTACATCTTTAGTTTATTGGTTTAGGTGACTTATGTCAACTGCCATCTGGTAAGTTAAAAGTCAAAAGTTAAGAGTTCAAAGCGTAGAATAGTAAAAGATGGGTAGTGGGTAATAAAACATTGTGGTATAATTTTAATATGAGTAAACAAAAAGAATGTGAAGAATCTAAAAAAAATAAAATTTATAGAGTTGGTATTGATGCCAGATTTTTTGGTTTGGAAAATAAAGGCTTAGGGAGGTATACAAAAGAGCTTATAGAACATTTGGACGCTTTAAATAAAAAGTTAGAAGTTGAAAGTTTACCTCGTCAGATGACTTGGGATCAAAAGTCGATAGAGTATTATATTTTTTTGAGAAAAAATAATTTTGATAAATATAAGCCATCGGCAAAAAATATTCACAAGGTTAAAGCTGACTATAAATGGTATTCCTGGGCCGAACAATTATTTTTTCCAAGATTAATTAATAAATATAATTTAGATTTAATGCATTTTACTCATTTTAATGCACCTATATTTTATAGAAAAAAATTTATAGTTACAATTCATGATTTAATACTTTTTCATTATCCAACTATTAGGAATACAACTTTAAATAAACTGGTGTATTTTTTTAAGTTAACAGCTTATCACTTCGCTATTAGAACTGTAGTCAAAAAAGCTAATAAAATTATTGCCATCTCTGAATTTACTAAACAAGATATTATTAATTCTTTAAAAATAAAAAAGGAAAAAATTAAAGTTGTTTATGAGGGGGCAGAGTTTGCGATGAATAAACTGGAAAAATCATCGAAAGAAGAGAATACGAATGTTAAAAATGCAATTTTTAAAAAGTATGGTATAATAAATAAGTATTTGTTATATGTAGGGAATGCTTATCCACATAAAAATTTGGAAAGATTGGTTTTAGCGTTCAATAAATTAGAAATAAAAGGCGGGAGTAAACTACAATTAGTATTGGTTGGCAAGAAGGACTATTTTTATGAAAAATTAGAAAAATTTATTGATGAAAATAATATTAAAAACATAATTATTACAGATTATATTTCAGATTTAGAATTAAGTGATTTGTATTTAAGGACAGAATTATTTGTTTTTCCGTCACTTTATGAAGGTTTTGGGTTGCCACCGTTAGAGGCCTTAGCAAAGGGTGTTCCGGTTGTTAGCTCTTCAGAAAGTTCCCTGCGTGAAATATTGCAAGACAAAGTAATATATTTCAACCCTAAAAGTGTGAAGTCCATAAGGGAAGGAATTGAGCAGGCATTACAAAACGAAAAAAAGATATTAAATTCTAATGATAGGGAAAAAATTAAAAATAAATATAGTTGGGTAAGAATGACAAAAACAACTATAGAAATTTACAAAAAAGTTATCAATGTCAAACAGTAAAATAATACAAAACATATCAGATATTAAACCTGTAAATAGTAGGGGGAGTTTTGATATTCAAAATAATGTTAATGGTAATTCAATTTATGCACATAAAGAGTTTAATTCTCGAAATAGTAGTGCTGTAGATCCAGGTAATACAAGTTCAGATGACGCAAATAAAAACAGTAAGAATAAAGTCGATTTTGAAGATAGTTTTTTGGCCCAAGTAGAAAGGAGTAGTCGAGATATAAGAGTGTCTTCGCCACCACAAAACACTATTGTAAATGAGTTGAGAGATGAAAATCGTCATCTTGTAAATGAAAATTTAAAGAGGGAAAAAGGTTTTACTGAAGTACAAAGTTTGCAGCGAAAAGAAATAATGAAGGTTGGCAAAACAGTAGAAAAACCTCAAGTGCGGGAGCTATCGTCAAGTATAAATATTAGGGCAATTGATTATGGAACACAGGCTGATTTTGATAAGCCTTTGAAAGTAAATAGTAATGGTGTAAGAGTAGTCAATGGTAATAGTGACAATAAAATTGCTGAGAGCGTGTATTTTGATGAGACAGTAATGGATAAAAAAATAGGAAATTTTTTAAATACACAAGAAGATCCAACGGACAAAGATTTTACAAAAAATAGGGATAAAAGGAAAAAATATGGAGAGTCCAGGAGAGGTAAAAAATTATTACCAGCAATATTAGGTAAAAAAAGTTTAGTGATAACTCCATTTTCAGTGAGTGCGGCGACAATATCTTTCGTGGTAATGATTACAGGATTTGTTGCTCTGGGATTACAAGCTAAGGATGATATTGAAGTTAAGGGTGCTAGGGCGGTTAATTATATTAAGGAAGCTAAAATTGATTTACAAAATAAAAACTTTGAAATGGCCACTACAAATTTAGTTTCGGCCAAGGAAGAATTTAGCAGTGCACAAGACCAACTTGATAAGCTGGGAGGAGATTCCTTAGATGTTTTTGCACATATACCATTTTTATCTAAGATTAGTAGTGGTAAAAATGTAGTAACTCTGGGAACTAAATTATCCGATGTGGTTTTACAGTTGTCTAAAATTTCTAAATTATTAGCTGGGCTCGAAAACCCCTTAGATTTACAAAATGAAAATAGAAGCTCCTTAACGGAGATTTTTATGGAGGCTAAAAAAAATATAGATTTAGCCAGAGAATCATTGCAAGAAGCTGAAATAGCTAGTACTAAAATAAAAATTAACGATTTACCAAAAGAATATCAAGAAAAAATTAAATTTATTAAAGATTTT
>CAZRER010000056.1:0-5754 GCA_964599525.1 uncultured Bdellovibrionales bacterium | reverse complement strand
CTCGCTAAAGGTCTGGCCTTAACGCCTACAAGCCACGACTTCGTCGTAGCGACTATAGAAAAGGCCAGACCTTGCTCGCTAATCGGATTTTCCCAAACAATAATTCATCGTCTTAGCGGTGATTTTTATTATTCGCGCCAAGGTAAATTTTTGTTGGTCGGAAATACCTGTTTGAACTTCTGCTAAGTCAGTGACTTCTAAATTATTTTTTATCAAAAAACTATCTATCTGCTTCAGCAAATTCTGTGAAGTTTTATTTTTATCATCCCAACTAATTTTGTCTAATAATTTTACAGGTATTTGCTTGTTATCCATCCTAATTAATGTCCGCTCGCTAAAGGTCTGGCCTTTCGCTCCGCATTCGCGTCGCTCTAAAGGCCAGACCTTGCTCGCTTTCTTCTCAGCCACATTTTCATCAACAACAAATAGTTCCAACCCCACTCGTCCATCCTCCCCCAAGACAATTTTCAAAATATTTTTTGACATTTATTTTTTCAATAATTCTACTAATAATCTCACTGCTGGACCAGCCGCCCCCTTACTTAATTGCTCATTGGCGTCTGCCGTCATTCTTGGAGCAATATCCAAATGAATCCACCGTTCAAAATCTTTAACAAAATTCCATAAAAATATCCCAGCAGTAATTGTACTCCCCTCACCCGGCTTAGCCTTAGTGTTAATATTAGAAATATCCCCCCGGGATCCAACTATATCATTTTCATACTCTTCCCACAAAGGCAATCGCCAAGTATAATCTCCAGTTGCTTCTGCCAGTTCCTCAACTTTATTCGCTAAATCATTATCTCTGGTCATCAAAGCTGTTGCCTTAGTTCCTAAAGCAACTACCGACGCCCCGGTCAAAGTAGCGATGTCAATAATCATTTGTGGTTTTAATTTTTGAGCATAAACTAAAGCATCAGCCAAAATTAATCTCCCCTCAGCATCAGTGTGCCCTATCTCAACATTAACACTATTACTCATTTTTATCACATCGCCTGGTCGCATGCTAGATCCAGAAGGCATATTTTCTACCGCTGGAATTAACACTGTGATATTTTTTTGCAAACTCAATTTATCTGCTACTAATAATGTTGCCAAAACTGACGCTCCCCCACTCATATCCATCATCATCTCTAACCCATGAGGATGAGGTTTAGTATCTATACCACCACTATCAAAAGTAACTCCCTTTCCAACTAAAACAACTGGCTTTTCTTTACCTCCTTGTCTATATTCCAAAATTATAAACTTAGATTTTTCTTTACTTCCCTGTCCAACAGCTAGAATACCATTCATTTTTTTTCTTTTCATTTCCACTTCTTCCAAAACTTTAATTTTAATTTTTGTTCCCTTGATAACTTTTTTAATTTCCTGCACTAATTTAGATGGAGTTAAATCCCCTCCAGAAATATTTGACAACTCTCGCGCATAATTAACTTGTTGGGAAATAACTTGCCCTTCTTGCAAATCCCTTTTTAATTGACTTTTATTGCCTTTAAAATTTTTGGTTATCAACAAAACTTCTGCAACATCCTGCCAACCATCTTTTGGTTTTTTCTTATATTTCCTAAATTCATAATTAGCCATCTCCACTGCTTCCGCAAAAATTTTTCCCAAGCTAGCTTTTTCATTTAAATTTTCAAAACTTATTAAATCATTCCAATTTATTATCAATTTCTTAATTCCATTAGCTTTGGCTGTTTGAATAATAGAACGACATAAAATAATCCATTTTCTTTGATTAATTTTATTTTTATCAGAAATTTTAATCTCCAAAAACTCCTTCCCATTTTTTTGTAAAAATCTACTTTGTTTAATTTCTTTATTAAACAACACCTGTACACTTTCTACCGACTTTCCTAATTCATCTATTAATTTAATATTCATATTTTTAAAAATAATTTTTATCTTATGGGACTGTTTCCAATTCCCATTTTTGATGCAAATTCTTTACTTTTGTTTATAACACCGTTAAAAAACAAACTATTTAAAACTTAAAATTTAAAATTCCAATTTTTAATAAAAAATTGGAGATCTATCCGCTCGCTAAAGGTCTGGCCTTTCGCTCCGCATTCGCGTCACTCTAAAGGCCAGACCTTGCTCGCTTAGACCTTGCTCGCTTCTTCTACACACTACTCCAAAACAAAGAAAAAATCAACTTTTGTAGTTGTAACCACTCACACATTTAAATAATAATAAATATTTTCGATAAATATTTAATGCTATTTTACAATCTCCTCCACTACAAATCGTCCAAATCTGATCCGCCTGGGGCGAACAAATTTCAAATTAGATCCGCTTGCTAAAGGTCTGGCCTTTTGCTCCGCATTCGCGTCGCTCTAAAGGCCAGACCTTGCTCGCTCAAACCTTGTTTGCTTCAGAATTACATTTAGAAAATATTAAAAAATTTCACTAAATAATTTGACTCTTTCCAATTATCAATTTTTATTTTCCTAACAGTTGAACAAAGTAATTGCTCATTATCCAATGTTATATCTAAATACCTTTCATTTTTAGCACCAAGCACTTCCACCGACTTCTGATTGGCAGTACTTTTATTAAAAACACCTATCCCACCTTGCCAATACCACTGCCCACTTTTTTCATCTAATTTATACATTTCATTCGGCAATATTTTTTTCTTTTCATATTTTACCTCGTCGGCAACTTTTCCATCCGGGTACAAAAGCTGAACCACACCGTTAGTGTTTAGTAAGCTAAATTTACAAATACTTTTATTCGTAAGTATCTCGCTTTTTTTAGCTTTTATTTTAAAATCATCATAAAACGGATGGTTAGAAATTTTATCTTCATTTCTTCCAGTACCAATTTTATATTGACCTAAATTTATTTTTTTCTTTTCCAAATTTTTAATTATAATAATTTCCTTTCCAGTGTCTTTGCCGTTCGGATTTGGCATTACGCCTATAATTTTCAATTTATACTTTGGGTATTTTTTAACTCTCACTACAAACTCTTTTACAACCTCTTCGCTGTCATCTTTCACAATTAGTTTAACCGCGTATTTACCAGTCTTCTCGTATTTATGTTTAGTTTTCTTTAAATAACTTTTATGCCCATCACCAAAATCCCAGGTTACTTTAATTTTATCTCCGTCAGCGTCCTTCAATTTACTAATTTTAAATTCAGCATAAACATTTTTATAAATCTTATCTGGTACAGATAATTTAAAAGTTGGTAAAGAGTTAAACCGATTAGGTTTAGCTGGTGTTAAGAATTTACTCCATCGCCAATTCCTTTTTAGCAAATCAAAATTGTAAGAAATATTTTCCTTAGCACTTTGATAATAAATTTCATTCTTTATTTTATGATTAGGGGCAATCAGTTTAACAACTTCTCCCCCAGAATTATTTAAAGCAAACTTAAAGTCCTTGCGATAAACAACTAAATATTGTTTTGATTTAATCACAGCTTCTTTAGAAAATAAATATTTTCCATTGGTGCTAGAGTCACTCAATGCCCAACCTTTTAGTTTTACATCTTTTTTGCCCGGATTATATATTTCTATAAACTCTTTCTCTTCCTCTTTTCCAGCTGGGTTAGGTAATACTTCCGTAATTAATAAATCATCATATTTTTTTATCAGTGGATTTTCTACATTTTTATCTCCGGCTGTTTCTTCTGCCCAATACCAATCACCACTATTCTTATCTTCATCTCGATTATAACTTTGTCCCTCAATACTATTTTTGTACTTTATTTTGTCACTGTACTCATCTTTCTCCACATTATCATTTGGATCTAGCAATATTACAGTTTCCTCTCCAGAATTATTTAAAGCAAACTTAAAATCCTTACGATAAATTACAAAATACTTTCCAGCTTTAATTACCGTTCCTTTTTTAAAAATATACTTTCCAGTTTTACTCCCATCTCTAATTATCCAATCTTTTAAGTCCACATCATATTCACTCGGATTATACAATTCTATAAATTCATCTTTTGTTTCATTAGTAATTGGATTTGGTAATATTTCATTGATGATTATTTTTGGATATTTTTTACTAACTGGATCAGGATTATTTTTTTCTCCACCGGTGGCCTCTGCCCAATACCAATTACCCTCATCATCTTCCTCATTCCGATTATAACTTTTGTCTTCTACAACTTTATCATATTCTTTTGTTTCCAATGTTTCCCCTTTATCAGAAATTAATTCCAAAGTTGCCCCGTCATTATTTAAACCGCTAAATTTTATTTCTAAATATTTATTTGCTTTAATTTCTTTATTGTGAAAAGTGTATTCCTTCACCAAACCTGTTTTAGAAGTCTTTTTTAAAACCCAACCATCTAAATCTGCCACTTCATCCCTATTATTATACAACTCAACAAATTCCTTCCCCTTATCACTTCCTTTTGGATTTGGAAAAATTTCATTAATCACCACTTTAGAACCGGCCTGTACAGTTACAACACTAGCCACAAAAAAAGTAACTCCAAACAAAAAAAGAGTTAGTAAAAACAACCACCCTCCCTTACTTTTAATTTTATTAAACATAAATGATAAAAAATTAATCAACCAATTAGATTAGTTTTTAACCATAGCTTATTTTTCAAAAAAAAGCAAATAAAAATAGGTAGAGGCCTTGCCTCTACCTATTTTTATTTTAGAAAGTCGTCTTACTCCTCAGTTACAAATTTTTTATGTACCCAGCCTTTTATTTCTGATTGATTTCCTTGTGCTGGAATTATAATTTGTACCCATTTTTCATTTTCTCCTATCTTTTCAAATTGAGCTGTTTCTTTAATTTTTGTTATTTTCTTTCCAGCCAATGATCCCTTAGCCCTAACATTTATTGGTCCTTCTGGTCCAACCGTAATTGTGATAGTATTTTTAATACTTTCAGAATTTTTATTTTTCTCCTGATTTAAATTTTCATCTTTTTGTTTTTCAATATCACTTTTTTTGTTACCATTTTTCTGTTTACTACCACTACTATCTATCTCGTCTTTATTAAGTCCATCTTCTATAACTTCTTTCTGTTTAATATTTAATTTTCCCTTATCTAAATTCTCTATAAATTTATTAAACACCTCTTTCACTTTCTTTAATTTATCATTGTCACCAACAATTTTTATTATTTGCTGATATTGCTCCCTGGCTTGATCAATATGATTAGTTTGCTCATATAACAAACCTAATTGAGTCAAAATATCAATATTATTAGGATAGCTTTTTAACAATGTTTTAAATATTTTTTCAGCAATAGCTTTGTCTTTTTCATCGTCTTTTAGTTGATATAACACTCCTAAAGTAAATTTATAAGATAAATTATTCGGTGCAACAGCAACCGCTTTAGCCATACTAACTATTGCTTTATCTACTTCATCTTTTCGATAAAAAACCGTAGCCATTCTATCATAGACCGTAGCTGCATTTGGTTGAATATCCAAGGCCTTTTTATACCATTCCAATGATTTATCCAAATTTTGTTTATCATCACTTGATTTAGCTAAGTAAAAATCCCCTAGCTTAATATAATAAATTATGCTATTGGGATCTAACTCAATTATCTTTTCATAAACATTTTTTGCCTCCATATTCATACTCAAATTTTCATAAGCCATTGCCAAAAATTTTTGCGTCTTCACATCATTCGGCAATAAGGTCGCTCCAATTTTTGAATAACTTAAAATTTCATTTTTATACTGAACTTTTTCTTGCTCGCTGAACTTTTCCTTTGCTTTAATTTTTTGAGCTGTTTTGATTAAAAACGCTTGTCCTAGTATTGT
>CAZRER010000055.1:0-5791 GCA_964599525.1 uncultured Bdellovibrionales bacterium | reverse complement strand
GAGATTTAATTGTGGAAAGATTAAAAGCTAAAAAGATTGAGGCGGAGGAGATAGAGGTGGCGGGGATTACAATCAATAATAATGAGACTGAACATAATGATACAGCTGGAAGTGGAGAAATAAAAGTTGGGGATAGCAGTATTGTAATTAAGACGACAGCTATTAAAGATGGAGATAGAGTTTTTATAACACCGAGAGTGTTGACGTCTAGAAATATTGCCGTGACTGAAGTAAGGGCAGGGGAGAGTTTCAAAGTTGAAACTACTGGCATTGTAGTTGAAGGTGAAGGAAATATTAAATTTGATTGGCTTATTATTGGTAAATAATATTTGTAATTTTTTGCACTTTTCTGCTCGTTAAAGGTTCGACCTTAACGACTATAAGCCACGACTTTGTCGTAGCGGTTATGGGAAAGGCCAGATTTTGCTCACTCTTCGCTTGACAAAATTTAAAATGCTGTTATAATAAACTAAGTATTTTTAAAAAGTTTGAAAAAGATTATTTTTCAGAAGAGAATTTATTTATAAATTTATGACTAAGATAGCAATAATAAAAACAGGTGGAAAGCAATATAAAGTTTCAGAAGGAGATGTTATTAATGTCGAAAAAATTGAAAAAAAGGATGGTGCTAAGCTTGAGTTGCCAGTTTTATTTATTGGAGATGACAAAGAGATTAAAATTGGAAATCCAGAAGTTAAAGAGGGAAAAGTAGAAGTTGAGATTATCGAGCAAATACGAGGGAAGAAAGTTGTCGGAGTAAAACATAAAGCTAAAAAAAGACAATTGAAAAAATTTGGGCATAAACAGAAATTGACTAAGATTAAAATTATTAAAATTAGTTAATTGATAAGGGATGTTTTATGTCGGGAGTGTGGTTATTTATTGTTGTTATTTTAGACATTTTAATATTTAAAATTTAGTCATTCATTTTGAATTTTAAATTTTAAATTTAAAATTAAGGATTACCCTTGACTTATTTTAAAAAGGTGTATATAATAAACAAAGTAATTTAAAGAAGTTCGTATTTCTATGAAAGATGATAGCAAGAAGAAAATTGACAAAGTTATAGATAAGACAGCCGAGAAGTCTAAGCTAAGAATTAAAGTTAAGGCTTTTGATCACAAGGTAATTGATCAAGCTGTTGGGCAAATTATAAAAACTGCCGAAAGAAGTGGTGCAGTGGTTAGAGGTCCAATTCCGTTACCGACTGAAATTAAGAAAATGACAGTAAATAGGTCAACCTTTAAAAGCAAGACTGCTCGAGATCAATATGAAATTAGAACGCATAAAAGATTGATTGATATTATTGAGCCATCTGAAGGAACTATTGCGAATTTAACGAATATGGATTTACCGGCTGGAGTGGGAGTAGAGATAAAGATATAGATATATGGATGTGAGATAAAAGGATAGGGGAATAGAAGGTGAAAAGATTAGGTATTTGAATGATAATTGAAGCTATAAAAGCAGAAAGTAATTGATCAAAGTCCTGTAGGATACTGGATTAATTAACTGGAGTAATCGTTTATTATTTTAGTTGATTAGGTATCGCGGAGGTATCTATTTTTTAGTTGAAAGGTAATTAATTTAGTAGGTTTATGAAATTTATTTTAGGAACAAAACTTGGAATGACAACTATTTACACTGAAGATAAAGCTCAGAACGTTACTTTAATTCAAACAGGTGTAAATAGTGTAAAGGGGTTGAAGACAGAAGAAAAAGATGGTTATACAGCTGTTCAGGTTGAGATGCTTTTAGATAATAAACGATCTGTTATTAGAGAATTTAGAGTTAATAAGGTTGATGATTATAAAAATGGTGATAAGATAGGAGTTGATATTTTTAATAATGGGGATAAGGTAACTGTCAGGAGTATTTCTAAAGGAAAGGGATATCAAGGTGTTGTTAAAAGGCATGGCTTTGCTGGAGCGCCAGCTTCTCACGGTCATCGACATGACTTGAGAGCGCCAGGATCAATTGGAAGTGCTTTTCCAGAAAGAGTTATGAAAGGAAAGAAAATGTCTGGGAGGATGGGTGCACAAAGTGTAACAGTAAAAAATTTAGAAATAGTGAAAGTTGACAAAGAGAAAAGTATTATTGCTGTTAAGGGAGCCATACCAGGACAAAGAGGAGGCATCGTGAAAATAGTTGAAAAGAAATAATTGATTTAAAGAAACTTATTGGTCTGAGACCTGATAACTGATAACTAATTATATGAAAGTAGTCGTAAAAGATTTAACAGGAAAAGAGATTGAAAAAATTGACGTGAGTGAGGATATTTTTGGAATTGCAGTCGACGATGAGTTGGTGTCTCAAGTTTACACTGCTCAATATGCGAACAAAAGGCAATCTAAGGCACATACCAAGAAAAGAGGTGAAGTAAGAGGGTCAACAAAAAAACCGTGGAAGCAAAAAGGAACTGGTCGAGCAAGAACTGGTTCAGTTAAAAATCCATTGTGGAGATCTGGAGGAATTGTTTTTGGGCCGAGAAATAATAAAAATTATTCTAGAAAAATTAACAAAAAAGTTTCTAGATTGGCTACCATGATGGTTTTATCTGGAAAATTGAACGACGGAGAGTTGATAGTTATAAATAATTACCAAATAGAAGAGAATAAGACAAAATTTATGGCTGAAGCCGTGAAAAATTTAAAATTAACAGCAAAGACATTGATGGCTGTGGATGACAAAAATAAAGAATTTAAGATGGCTATGAATAATTTAGTGAATGTGAAAAATATTATTATAGACAATTTAAATGTGTTTGATATGTTAAACTCTAAATATTTAGTTGTAAGTAAAGCAGGAATTAAATTTTTGGAAGAGAAATATACAAAATAGTAATTAAGATATAGATATGACAGCATTTTGGAAAAAAGAAGAAGACACTAAAAATAGTAAAAAGACTGATAAAAAAGATAATAAATCAGTTAAGAATGATAAAGGGAAAAAAGTGTCAAAAAAATCTTCTACAAAGAACAAAGAAATGGTAGTACCTGAGGAATCAGCTGGGTTAATTAATAAAGCATTAATAAAACCAGTTATTTCTGAGGCTGTTATGAAAGCACAGGAATTGGGGAAATATACTTTTAAAGTTAAAAAGTCCGCTACAAAAAATCAAATAGCTTTAGCTGTTGAAGCTTTGTACAAAGTATCTGTAGAGAAAGTTAATGTAGCTAATTATAAATCAAGAGCTAAACTCTTCAGAGGGAAAAAAGGAAGGACTAAGAGTTATAAAAAAGCGGTGGTTACATTAATCAAAGGCGACAAGATAAAGTTATTTAGTTAAATTTAGTTTTTACGCATATGGCAGTTAAAGTTTATAAAAGGAATACGGCTGGTCGACGAAAAATGTCAATAGTTAAGCCAGAAAATTTAACCGACAAAAAACCGGAGAAGTCTTTGGTTAAAGCAATTAATAAAAAAGTTGGTCGTTCTCATGGAACAATTTCAATGAGGTATAGGGGGGGTGGAGCAAAGAAAAAATATCGAGTGATTGATTTTAAAATGAGAAAAACAGGGATTGAAAGTCGGGTGGAGGCTATTGAAAAAGATCCAAACAGAAGCGCTCTGATTGCTTTAGTGGTTGATGCGGATGGAGAGAAACGATACATTTTATCAACACAAAATATGAAAGTCGGAGACAGAATTATTGTTGATAAAAAAACTCCTATGGATGAAGGGAATAGAATGATGTTAAAAAATATTCCAGTAGGAACGACAGTTTGTAATGTAGAGATGGTTCCAGGTAAGGGTGCTCAAATTGTCAGAAGTGCGGGTGTGTCAGCTTTATTGCAAGCAGTTGATAATGGAATGGCGCAATTGAAAATGCCATCGACAGAAATTAGATTGGTCAGTGAAAATTGTTATGCTACAATTGGACAGGTAAGTAATTTCGAGCATAATATTTATAGAATTGGAAAGGCTGGTAGAAAGAGACATATGGGACGAAGACCAACTGTGAGAGGAAGCGCTATGAATCCAGTAGATCATCCACATGGTGGTGGAGAAGGAACACAGCCAATTGGATTGAAATATCCAAAAACTCCATGGGGAAAACCAGCGTTAGGAGTTAAGACTAGAAAGAAAAAAAGTCAGTCAAATAAATATATTGTTCGTCGAAGAAAAAAACGAGGAAGAAAGTAGGATAAGGTATAAAGTATAGAGTAGTCAATCTAAACGGGTGATTAACCTAGATGGCTGAGAAGTAGGAAGGATTTATCCTCAACGGGTAATCAGTCTAAATGGATTAAAAGTAATGAGTTTTAATATAAAGTGATTAAAATGTAGAAGTGTGTTAATATATTAATGTGTTAATATGTTAATATACTAAAATGTTGATATGTCAAGAAGTTTAAAAAAGGGACCATATATTGATCCAGTTGTAGTTGAAAAGGTAAAGGGTAAAGATCCAGCAACGACAGGAACTATAAAGACTTGGTCTAGATCATGCACAATTACCCCTGAGATGGTTGGATTTAAATTTGGAGTGTATAATGGTAGACAGTTTATTGATGTGCAGATTATTGAAGATATGGTTGGACATAAATTAGGAGAATTTTCTCATACAAGAAAGTTTGTTTCTCATGGTGGCAAAATTCAAAAAGATTTAGAACAAGCAGCTAAACAACGAGAAATACAAGCAGCTAAAGCAGCTAAATCGACTAAGTAGGAATTTAAATATATGAAAATTCAAGTAAGGTTAAATAATTATAGAAGGTCAGCACGAAAAGTCAGGGAAATTTCTTCCATACTTAAAGGTTTAAGTGTGACAGAAGCATTGAATCAATTGGCAGTTATACAAAAAGGCAGTGCTTACGATGTTAAAAATCTGTTAGTTAGTGCGATTGCTACGGCTGAAAATGATTTTAAATTAAATAAGAAAGATTTGATTGTTGGAGAAATTATGGTGCAGGAAGGTAAAACTCTAAAACGTTGGCGGGCTAGGGCATATGGACGGGCAAATCAAATTTTGAAAAGAACTTGTCATATTTTGTTAACAGTTGAGAATAAAGCAGGAGAACAAAACTCTGGCAAGAAGAAAGTTGTTAAACAAGTATCTAAGAAATAATTCAGTAATATCATGGGACAAAAAGTAGATCCACGAGTACTAAGATTGGGAATTAATAAAGGATGGAATTCCCTTTGGTATAATAAAAAAAATTACAAAGCTGTTTTGCAACAGGATATAACTCTTGTTGAGTATATTAAAGAGCGATATAAAAGTTCTGGTATTGCTAGTGTTAGAGTAGAAAGAAGTATTGCCAAAATTAAAATTATCATCAAGACTAGTAAGCCGGGGGTTATAATTGGACGTGGTGGGACAGGTCTTGAAGATTTAAAGAAAGATATTGAAAGGAAATTTTTATTTAATGAAAAATTGAAAGCAATAATTGATGTAAAAGAGGTAAAATCAATTAATGAAAGTTCTCAATTGTTGGCGGATGATGCAGCGTTTCAATTGGAAAAACGAGTAGCATTTAGAAGAATTATGAAAACGATGATTGATAAGGTGATGCAAAATAGAAACATTAAGGGAATTAAGATTCAAATGTCTGGAAGATTAGGTGGGGCTGAAATGGCTAGAGTAGAGTGGCTTTCCAAGGGAAATATACCCTTACATACTTTGAAGGCTAATATAGATTTTGCAAAATCAACTGCTAGGACTACTTATGGTGCGATTGGAATAAAAGTCTGGTTAAATAAGGGAATGGTAGATGTAAATAAATAATAGATAAAGTTACAAGGTTATGTTAATGCCCAAGAAAGTAAAACATAGAAAGGTTCACCG
>CAZRER010000054.1:2862-5791 GCA_964599525.1 uncultured Bdellovibrionales bacterium | reverse complement strand
ATATTCTAATTTAATTTTTATATTATTATTTTTCTAAGATATTTATATTATACCATTACTGGGTAAACTAAAACAGCCACCCTAAACGGGTGGTCAGCCGTTTAGGCTGAGAACCTGCGACCTTATTTTGTTGCGGGGGCAGGATTTGAACCTGCGACCTCCTGGTTATGAGCCAGACGAGCTGCCAAACTGCTCTACCCCGCGATATATTTTATTGTAACTTACCAGGCCTCTGGTTTGAGTCATTGATTTTCCGGATAGGGAAATCAACTGCCAAACTGCTCTACCCCGCGATATATTTTATTGTAACTTACCAGGCCTCTGGTTTGAGTCATTGATTTTCCGGATAGGGAAATCAACTGCCAAACTGCTCTACCCCGCGATATGTTTTATATAATACCCCACTATTAACATTAAGTCAATACCACATATCAAATTCAATTTAAAATTTAAAATTTAAATTCAATTTAAAATGATTAAATGACTTAATGTTTAATTTTACGAATTTAGGAATTTAAGAATATGGGAACATAGGAATTTAAACATTCAATCATTTAAAATTACGTTATTCATTTCAAATTTTCAGCCTGAGGTTAACCCACCTAAAGAAAACAAATTTCAAATTTAAGACAATTTCAATGTATGAGAAATATCCCTACCAATCTATCTATTTTTGCTTAATTTCATATCCTGCAATTCCTGTGGCTACGGCCACATTTAAAGATTTCTTTTGCCCTCGCATTGGGATTTCAATAACAAAATTACACTTTTTAAGAATTCTTTTGTCAATTCCTTTTGGCTCATTGCCAAGAATTAAAGCAATGCCTTTAACATTTTTTCTTTTTTTAATTTGCGAATTTAATTTCCGATAATCAATGCTCCTTTCATCTTGTTCCAGAGCAACAATTTGAATTCCCTCTTTTTTTAATCTATCAATTATTGTAGAAATATTTTTCGTCCCCCCCCCCTCTTCATACTTATTCGCACCTAAAGCAGTTTTAGATTACATCTTCTCCGCCTTGGTTTGAAATTTATATTCTTTATCTGACGGTCGTTGGGTAAACCCCGTAACAAATATTTTATCCACCCCCACTCCATCAGCCGTTCGAAATATAGAACCAACATTATAAGCGCTTCTAATCCTATGTAATATTAAATAAAATTTCATATAATTAAAAATTAACTTGCTAAAAATTCAATTAAAATTAATCCTGTTTATTCTTATCTAATATAAACTAAAAATTACTAAAAAACAAGCTTAAATATTAGTAGCCCTCCACAGATTTTAATAAGTCTTAATATTTATTATTTACACTTTACTATTTGTCATTCATTATTTATTTATATCCTATAGCTTACAGTTAATTTTTTAATATTCTTAAATTTAACATTTGCTTTTTATGTACCAAAATTATATACTTAGCATGGTTATTAATTTAATAATTTATGATTTTAATATTTAAGATTAAAACATTCTTAAATTCCTAAACTCCTAAATTCTTAAAATCCTAATAATTCTATGAAAAAAGTAGAAACAAAAAAGTTGCAGGCAATTAAAAAATTCATTAGTAACAAACAAGTTGCCTGTACAGCAAGGGCATTTTTTGGCGACGAAGCCAAAAGGAAAATGATAGACAAACTATCAACTTATTTTTACAAAAATTACCCGACTAAACAACTTCTTGAAGTCACAAGCAAAAACTCTCTAGATAAAATTCTAAATAATTTTTTATAATTTATAAAAAACAAACTAGTACTAAAATAATTTCTTTCAGTAATAATTCAATAACCAAAAACTTAATTTATCTACAGTAACTATCAATGAATTCTCCCATCTTACATCTAGCACCAATGTGCAATATTACCAATCGAGCCACTCGAGAAATTGCCAAGCAATATGGTTGCGATACTACTTGGAGCGAAATGATTTCCAGCGAAGGTTTAGTGCGTCAAAATTTAAAAAATAATAAATCTTTAGAATTAGCTAGAAAATTTAATCCAAGTGAAAAACCTTATTGGGTGCAAATTTTTGGTAATGATCCAAAAAATATGGCCAAGGCGGCTAAAATTATAGAACAAAAAATTGAACCTACTGGCATTGATATAAATCTTGGCTGTCCAGTTCCCAAGGCTAAAAAAGGAGGTTATGGCGCTGTACAAATTGGTGACATTCCTCAAGTCGTAAAAATAATTAAAGCTGTAAAAAAAGAAATTACTCTACCCCTATCATTAAAAACAAGGTTAGGCTTAACAAATCCCACAGAAATTTTAGAATTTGCACCAGAACTTGAAAAGGCTGGTATTGATCAATTAGTTGTACATGCCCGAACACTGAAAGGCCTTTTCTCTGAAGAACCAAAATGGGAGATAGTCCAGAAACTTAATGCCAAACTCTCCATTCCTGTAATCTACAATGGGGGAATTAGGACACCAGAAGATGCTAAATTCTATATGGAAAAAACTGGTTGTAACAATCTAATGATTGGACAAGCTTCAATTGGTAACCCTTGGATTTTTCAAGAAATAAAATCATATCTAAAAACTGGTACTACCCTAGAAATACCCCTGAAAGAAAAGAAAAATACATTACTAAAACACGCCGAGTTGGTGATAAAAAACTATGGTAGCGAAAAAGGTTTAATTGGATTCAGAGCACAACTGTCTGCTTATTTAAGAAGTTTAAAAGCTCCCAAAAAAATTAGAAAAGAAGCTACTCAAATAGCAACCATCTCCAAACTAACCATTTTACTGGACAAAATTTAATTTTAGTGTATAATAGAGTGAGTATAAAGGTACTATCTAACCTTTACAGTGTCTCGAAATATACAAGTTTGATTTATTTAAAATTTTAATCTAAAAGTATTATGGCAAATTCACCATCAGCGATAAAATATATTCGTTCATCAGCAAAAAAAACTGAACTCAATAA
>CAZRER010000054.1:0-2762 GCA_964599525.1 uncultured Bdellovibrionales bacterium | reverse complement strand
CACCATCAGCGATAAAATATATTCGTTCATCAGCAAAAAAAACTGAACTCAATAATCTATACCGAGATAATTATCGAAAAGCTATTAAAAAAATTCTTGACCTTCTTCATGAAGGAAAAAAAGATGAAGCTTTGAAAAATTATCCTGTTGCTCAAAAAGCTATTGATAAAGCAACCAAAAAAGGAATTCTTAAAAAAAATACCGCCGCTCGAAAAAAATCTTCCCTAGTAAAAAAACTTCAAGCTTAATATGGGTCGATAAACATTCAAAAAAACTTTCACCTTTCGGTGAAAGTTTTTTTGTTTAGTTTATTGGCTATTTTCTATTTTTCCTCCTCAACTTTTTCCTCAGTGACTTTTGACTTTAGGCTTTTATCTTCTGACTCGGCATCACCCCCTTCTCCAAATTCAATTTTACCGTCGATGTCATAACCTGTTCCGGCCGGAATTAGTCGTCCAACTATTACATTCTCTTTAAGTCCCGTAAGCTTATCGACCTTACCTTGAGTAGCAGCATCGATAAGAACCTTAGCAGTCTCCTGAAAAGAAGCAGCCGATAAGAAACTATCAGTAGATAGAGCAACTTTAGATATTCCCAAAATCATTCGTTCTCCTTTAGCTTCTTTTTTCCCTGCTTTAGCAGCTCTTTCATTAGCTTCCATAAAAGCTTCATAGCTAATAACATCACCATTTAAAAGAGTTGTATCGCCAGAGTCAGAAATTTTTACTCTAGAAATCATTTGACGAACAATAATTTCAATATGCTTATCGTTAATACCCTCACCTTGAGTTTGGTAAATTTCTTGCACTTCTTTAGTAATATATCTTTGAATCACATCTTTTCCACTAATTTTAAATAATTTTTTGAGATCAATATGACCCTCAGATAATACCTGCCCTGTAGTTACCAAATCGCCCTCCTCAACTTTAGCATTCATAACAGAAGGAATTACATATTCTTTAATATCACTAGCTCTCACTTTTTTCCCCTTACCAACACCTGTTTTAGCAACCTTAATAATTTTTTGTTTCTTGTTGTTTTCTATTTTATGAACAACCCCATCAAACTCAGCAATAACCGCTTTTGTTTTAGGAGTTCTAACTTCAAAAATTTCATCAACTCGAGGAAGACCTTGGGTAATATCAGCACCGGCGACACCACCAATGTGAAAAGTACGCATAGTCAATTGCGTTCCTGGTTCACCGATTGCTTGAGCGGCTACGATGCCAACAGCTTGACCTAGCTTTACCAAATCACCTCGTCCCAAATCTTTACCATAACATTTCTGACAAACACCATGGGAAGTTAAACAAGAAACAAGATTTCTAATTTTAATTTTACTCATACCATCTTCTTCTATGGCTATTGACTGTTGTACAGAAATCATTTCCCCTTTTTTAACAATTGTCTTTCCTCCTTTAGTGCTTTTTATATCTTCCACAGCAACACGCCCTTCAATTCTAGAAGAAAAACTTTGTCCTACTTCATCAGAATCTTCTCGATATATATAAGAACCTTCTGTATCTCCACAATCTCTTTCTCTGACAACAATATCCTGTCCAACATCAACCAAACGTCTAGTTAAATATCCAGCAGTCGCTGTTCTCAAAGCTGTGTCAGCCATACCCTTTCGAGCTCCATGAGTAGAAATAAAATATTCCAACACATTATATCCACCTTTTAAAGAACCTTTAATTGGCAATTCAATAGTTTCTCCAGTCGGACCAGCTACCAAACCTTTCATACCAGACATTTGAACAACAACGGCATGAGAAGCACGCGCCTTGGACACAACCATAGCATTGACTGGACCATCTGGATCCATAGCTGTTTTTACTTCTTCAGAAATTTTACCTTTGGTTTCATTCCAAACCTCAACAACTTTAGTTTTTCTTTCTTCCTCGGTTAATAAACCTTGTTGATATTGATTATTAATTTCAGCCACTTTCTCATCTGCTTCAGCAAAAATCTTTTCCCTGGTATCTGGAATTTGAAAATCGTCAACTCCCAAACTTATACCTGATTTTGTCACATACTCAAATCCAAGATTTTTTAGTCTATCCACAAAAATAGCTGTCTCTTTATTAGTGTGGTTATCCAAATACTCTGCAATCAACTCTTTTAATTCAACTTTAGTAATATCCTTATTAACATACTGCATTTCTTTCGGAAAAATATCATTAAAAAGTGCCCTACCAACAGAAGTTTCTATAATTTCTTTTTTCCACTTCATTAAAACACGCTCTTTTAATCCCACTATCCCCATTTGATAAGAAGAAACCAACTCATCTATTCCACTAAAGTATTTTGGATGTTCCTTTTCATCTTTGTTAATAGTTGTCATATGATAGATTCCCAAAACAATATCCTGGGAAGGAGTTGTGATTGGATCTCCACTTGATGGTTTTAATAAATTTTCACTGGAAAGCATAATTTTTTCACTTTCCTCTCGAGCTTTAATTGTCAAAGGAACATGCACTGCCATCTGATCTCCATCAAAATCAGCATTAAAAGCGGGACAAACTAAAGGATGTAACCTAATAGCATTCCCCTCAATTAGTACTGGTTTAAAAGCCTGAATTGATAAACGATGCAAAGTTGGTGCCCTGTTTAGAAGAACAAAGTGGTGATCAATAATCTGGTCTAGCATCTCATAAGCTTCTTCTTGCTCTCCATCAATCATTCTGCTAGCAGTTCTAATATTATGTGCATATTCGTTATCAATTAATTTATTAATAACAAAAGGCTTAAATAATTCCAAA
>CAZRER010000053.1:0-6041 GCA_964599525.1 uncultured Bdellovibrionales bacterium | reverse complement strand
CGCTACATTCTCTCTGTTTGCTAAGATTTTGTACAACGCGCGTGCTTACCAGCCTTGTTGCCCGCTATTCACTCGCTCGCAACATTATATATATTTATTTAAACATTAAAAACTAAACATCAAACCCATGAAAAACAAAATAATAATAGACTGGATTTTATTGGGACTTTTTATTTTAATAATTGTATCAAAATTCATCACCTTGTCATTTATTAAAATTGTTCAACCTTTATTTTTTCTTTTTATTGTAATTCACATCATCCAACACCGAAAAATTATTTTACAATCTTTTAAAAAGTATAAAAATAAATAATTAGTAGTGTCATTTTCATCATCATTTACAAATTTATCTTTAAGAGGTTACGAAAAATAGATAAATAAAAATTTATCATTCAGTAAAAACTACTACCCAATAACAAAAGACCATGGATTTTATACAATCATTATTGCCAACAATGGAGCATTTTCATATAATTGGATATTGGATAGCTCTTCTGGTAACACTTTCTGAAACAACGATTGGCGTCGGGTTAATTATTCCCGGTTCGTCAATTGTTTTATTTATGGGTGCCTTAGCAGCTAAGGGTTATTTTGATTTGGGAGATTTAATTTGGTTTGCCTTAATTGGGGCGGTTATTGGAGATAATATCAATTATTTTATTGGTAAAAAATATGGAATAAAAATTTTTAAAAATGGTTTTTGGTTTATTAAACCCGCTCATTTTAAGAAGGGAGAAGAATTTTTTGAAAAACACGGTTCAAAAAGTGTTTTTCTTGGTCGTTTTATACCGAGTATAAAAGAAATAATTCCTTTAGTGGCTGGAACTTTCAAAATGAAAAGGACACCTTTTATGATTTGGAATATTTTAGGAGCTATAGGTTGGAGTTTAATTTGGATTCTACCCGGATATTTCTTTGCTCAATCTTTAGATATTGCCAAAATATGGTTGACCCGCGCTGGCTTTTTTATGATCATTCTTTTAATCATATTTGTTATATTCTATATTCTAAAAATAATTCTGATCAAGAAAGGAAAAAAACTTTTTATATTTTTATCTTCAGTTTGGGAGTCAATAAAAAAAGCTATTATTGAAAATTCAGAAGTTAAGAAATTAGTTTCTCAACATAAAAAGTTTTTCATCTTTTTAAAAAAACGCTTGGACAAAAATAATTTTTACGGTTTGCCTTTAACCTTTTTATCCCTGGCTTTAATTTATGCCATCTCTTTATTTGGGGGTATTATGGAAGATATAATAAATTCTGATGTTATTGTCTCTGCCGATGTGCGAGTTGCTAATTTATTATCAATTTTTAGAAATACTGAGCTAACGACATTTTTCTTCTGGATTACCCTACTGGGAAAATGGCAAACAATTTTGATTTTCACCACAGCCACCATTTTCATTCTTTGGCTTTGGCAAAAACGAACCTACATCATCCCACTTTTAGTTAGTATGATAGGTAGTGAAATTTTTACTTCCATTGGAAAAATAACTTTTCACCGTTCTAGACCAACCGTTGCCATTTATTATGAAAGCTCTTTTTCATTTCCCAGCGGACACGCCACCATTGCTACTGCCTTCTATGGATTTTTAGCCTATCTTTTAATAAAAAATAATAAAAAATGGAAATATAAAATTAATATATTTTTTATCAGTCTAGCTATTATATTGTTGATTGGCTTTAGCAGACTTTATTTAGGGGTACATTATGTTAGTGATGTTTGGGGCGGATATCTAGCTGGTACTATTTGGCTAATTATAGCCATAAGCTTATCTGAATATTTACTCTTTAAAAAGCAAATAAAAAATTCACTCATTAGAAAAATACCTTTCCTAACTTTTTTTGATAAATTTTTAAAAATTCCAGTCAAAACACTATTCCAAAAAAAATTATTGACTATAGTGATAATTATTATTTCAATTTCTCTGTATTTTATTTTTGCTTTTCATTATCAGACACCTATTTTAATCCAAGCCCAAAAAACAACTCAAATAGTTACTAATAACCCAAATAATATCTTCAACTCTGACCAATTAAAATATACTGAAACCTTATTGGGAAATAGACAAGAGCCCTTGAGTTTTATTATTATTGCTAAAAATGACTCACAACTAATTAATGTATTAAATAAAGCTCATTGGGAATTAGCCGATGACATCAATGTCCTTAGTGTCTATAAAATAACCAGAGCAGCCCTATTTAAAAAATCCTACCCCCAAGCACCAATATCGCCTGACTTTTGGAATTCGAAAGTGCATAATTTTGGTTTTGAAAAAGAAACTTCTACAAATAATGTTCGTCGACGACACCACGCCCGTTTCTGGAGAACAAATTATATAACAAAGGCAGGAGAAAATATTTATGTTGGAACTGCTAGTTTTGATAATGGACTTAAATGGGGAATAACCCATAAAATCAACCCAGACATTGATACAGAAAGAGAATTTCTATTAGAGGATTTACAAAAAACAAATTTACTTACTAAAATTGAAAAACAACAATTTGTTAAACCAGAACTTGGCAGTAATTTTTCCGGTGTTCTCTTCTTCACCGACGGAAAACTTTATTTATTACACTTCTTTTAATTATAATTCACATTACCCAACACTGAAAAATTATTTTACAATCATTAAAAAATACTAAGAAAATGTTCCTCTGTTTCCGCCACTTCCTTATATGGTTATAAGGAAACAACAAGAAAATAATATTTAAACCTTTTGTAATCACTTCCTTATATGGTTATAAGGAAGTGGCGGTGAAAATTATAAAATAAAAAAATAAGTGTATCCCCTTTTGCAAGCCTTGCTTGTGGAGAAAATAATTATCCAAATAACAAAAAACAGGATTGCTCCTGTTTTTTGTTTGTGACGATTTGTTGCCAAATAAATTTTCGTCAAAAAACTTATTAGGCAACAAATCAATTAACTAACTATTTTTTCACTGCATCCTTTAGGCTCTTACCAGCTTTAAATTTTGGTACTGTTGTTGCGGCGATTTGAATTTTTTCACCTGTAGCTGGGTTAACGCCTTGTCGAGCTTTTCGCTTAGAAGTTGAAAAAGTTCCAAAGCCTGTAAAGGCCACTGTTCCACCTCCTTGTAGCTCGTCAGTAATGATTTCAAGAAGAGCTGCCAATGACATCTCAGCATCTTTTTTACTAAGACCTGTTTTGTCAGCCAATGCGCTTACTACTGCTTGCTTATTCATGATAATTTCACCACCTCTCTAGATTAGTATTTATTTTTAAATTTTTTCTTTTTTCGACCTTAAATGCATTATACCACAAAGCCTTTATTTAAGGCAATACTAAAAATAGCCCCTGTGGATAACTTAAATAAATTATAAAAAATATCATCAGCGCCTCAAGCTTGGATACTAAAAGTATTTAAAAAGATATTTAATTGACTTTCGCCTTATTCAGTTTATAATAGAAGTAGCTATCGTAAATAATTCCCTACAAATACTATGTCCACTCTCTACCGTAAATATCGTCCGTCAACATTTGGTGAAATTGTTGGCCAAGAATACATTTTACAAACTCTAACTAATTCTATTAAGAATAGTCAGGTTAGTCATGCTTATCTTTTTACTGGTCCCCGCGGAACTGGGAAGACTACTACTGCTAGAATTTTTGCTAAAACAGTCAATTGTTTAAAACCAGTAACTAAAACTGGAAAAGGTAACATTAAAATAGAACCTTGTAATAAATGCAAGAATTGTAAAATGATTTCAGAAAACAAAGCCATTGATTTGATTGAAATTGATGCTGCTTCCCATACCGGCGTAGACAATATTAGACAGCTAAAGGAGGCAATTAATATTCCACCAACAAATTTTAAATACAAAGTTTATATTATCGATGAAGTTCACATGCTTTCCACCGGTGCTTTTAATGCCTTATTAAAAACACTGGAAGAACCACCTGCTCACGCCATCTTTATTTTAGCCACGACCGAACTCCATAAAGTCCCGGCAACAATAATTTCCCGTTGCCAACAATTCAACATTAAGCCCCTAACCAAAAAAGAAATCGCCCAACGATTAGAACAGATTGCTGACAAAGAAAAAATTAGAGTAGACAAAACCTCTCTAAATTTGATTGCTACCGAAGCAGGCGGAGGAATGCGTGATGCTGAATCTCTTTTCGGACAAATTATTTCCATGGGCAATAAAAAAATATCTTCCAGTAATATTGAAAAACTATTAGGGATTTCCTCCAAGAAAAATTTGCTAGAATTAATAACCGCTATTGCCCAAGGAAAAATATCCACCGTTATAAATATTATCAACGACTTTCAAAATAACGGTCTTAATATAAAATCATTCAACAAACAACTTTTAAATTATTTTCGTAATTTAATGCTTATTAAAATTGCCCAGGATTTAGATAAGAAAATATTAAATAATTTGTCGGACAATGAACTTTCAGCTCTAAGAAAGAACGCTGTTAATTTTGAATTAATCGAATTAACAATTATTATTGCTTTATTACAAAATAGTTTAACAAAATCTAATCAATCAGATATTCCTCAACTACCACTAGAAATGGCTATGGTTGAATATTTCTTAAAAACAAATAAAATAACCTCTCCCCTAAAAAAAACTGAAGGTTCTGAAACCATTAACCTAAAAAAAAAGTCTCCTCTCAAGCAAGTAAGCCCTCAAAAAAATAACTCCATCATAAATTCAACAGTAGCTGCTACGACTAATATATCCAACCGCCACATTAATATAACTACAACCGAGAATGCATCTTCTGCGAAAGATAAAACAATAATAAGCGATACAGATGGCATTGTCTCAAATAGTGTTAAATTGTCCATCAATGATTTCTTAGATAAATGGGCAGAAGTATTAGAAGGTGTTAAAGAAAAAAGTTTATCTATTGCTGGGGTCTTGAAAAATTGTGCCCCTATAGCTATTGAGGAAAATTTTATTTTAATAAAAGCTAACCATACTTTTGGTAAAAATCAATTAAATAATCCTCAAAATAAATTGACAATTGAGAAAGTTTTTGTTAGTATATTTAAAGTAGCCTTGAAGGTAAAATTTTTAACCGAAGATGAGTTACCCAAAGACATTAATATGAAGATTAACAGCAACGATTTGACCGATTCAGCTTCTGAAAATAAAAATAGTTTGGATGAAGAAATGTCGAATAATACAGATGACAACGAGTTGCTTTATAAAGCAATGAAAAAAATTGGTGGGAAAATAATCACAGAATAAGCTAAGTTAAATAAATAAATAAATATTTTAATTCTTAATTATTAATTCTTAATTATTAATTAATTCACTGGGCCGTAGCCAAGCGGTAAGGCAGCGGGTTTTGATCCCGTGGTGGTTCGTCCCTGGTTCATTCGTGAACTATAAATCAAATGAAAACAATTAAATAAAATCATACTGGGCCGTAGCCAAGCGGTAAGGCAGCGGGTTTTGATCCCGTCATGCGGGGGTTCGAATCCCTCCGGCCCAACAGAAAAATTTATCAAAAATAAAAAATAAAAAATGCGTTTTAACAGTCATTTGCATTTAGATGTATCTGCCTATTCTCAATTACAGAAATTTAAAAAAGGCATTTATTCTTTATATATAGCCCATACTATAAAAGGATTTGTATCATCTTTGATTGGTTTTTTTATTCCAATTTTTTTGTATAAAATTGGCTTCACTTTAAGCCAAATATTATTATTTTATGCCTTTAAAGAATTCTTCATAATGTTATTTTCCGTAATGGCTGGCGGGATTGGAAATAAATTAGGACTAAGACATACCATGATGATCAGTTTACCTCTTTTTCTTGCTTATTTAATAGGAACAGCTATTTTAAAATATCATCCTTCTCTACTTTATTTATACACACTTTCTATTATTTCAGCTTTTGCCTCTGCTTTATATTGGGTGCCAATGCATGCCCTATTTACTCGTTTTTCTTCTGGGAAAAATAGTACCTCTCAGGTTGGAACCTTGATGTCTTTAAAAAGTATATCCTCAATGGTTGCCCCTCTACTTGGTGGTATTATTTCACTTACATTTGGAT
>CAZRER010000052.1:0-6122 GCA_964599525.1 uncultured Bdellovibrionales bacterium | reverse complement strand
GTCATCCCCTTGAGTAGCTTCTCTGTATTTTTCAAAAGCTATTTTCATTCTATCACCTACCGCTACAAAAATACTATTTTCAATTTCCGCTACTTTTTTACCAATTAATTTATGTTCGCCTTTTTCTAACTCTCCCAATTCTAGCATATCTCCCAGAACAATTATTTTTCTTTGACTATCGACTTTTTTTACTACTTGCAATGCTTCTTTGACACTAGCTGGTGCACTATTATAAGTATCATCAATAATTCTAGTGTGTTTAATGCCATCCAAAATAGCCATGTGTCCCGGCATGAAAGGAATATCTTCTAAAGCTTGTGAGACTTTTGTTAAATTATATTTAAAATAATGACTAACTACTAAAGCAGATAACACCCCATATAAATATGGATACCCTAAAACTTGATTTAATTTTCCAGCAATAACTTTTCCTTTGTATTCTAATTCAAAAATCATTCCTTGCAGGAAATTATCCTTAGTATAATTGTAGCCGATATTTCTTAAACGAAAATCCGCTTGATTAATAATAGCATAAGTTTGTAAGTTTTTAAATGAATTATTTTTACGAATTTCTATTCCATCAATATTTGCCACTTGTAAATTTTTAGCTGATTTTAACAGAAAAATTTTCTCTTGAAAAATTTTCTTCTGACTGCCAAAATTTTCTAAATGAGAAATACCAACATTGGTGACAACACCAACATCGACTGGAATAAAATCGCAAAAATATTTAATGTCACCAGGCTTGTCTGTACCAAATTCTAGAACCAAAATATTTGGATACTTTGAATAAATCGGAAAAATAATTAAAGAAATTGCTTGAGAAATAACTTTAATCCATTGCCAAAGAGATTTTTTTTCTCCTTTCACTCCAAGTATGGCCAAGGGAATACCAATTTCATTATTATAATTTTTGTCACTTTTCCAAATTATTTTCTTCTTCTCATTTATATTTTGCCCATCTGTTAGAGCTCGATAAATCATTTCCTTAGCAGTGCTTTTCCCAACGCTACCGGTAATAGCAATAACTTTTGGCTTATATTTTTTCAAAACCTTTTCCGCCAAAAACCTTAAAATTCTCTGAATTAATTCTTCTTTGTTCATAAAATTAGCATTTTATTTTATTACTCTTCCAACCTTCATATTACCATAAATATTTTTTACCTGACAATTAATACGTTGAATCATTAAAAATTCATTTTAAATTTTAAATTTTAAATTGCAAGACCAACCTGTTTAAATAAGCATTCTATTATTATTCTCCCTGCTTTTCATTCTCACTTTCAGCTTCAATTGTAGTATCCAGGTAATTATGCTTTTTGTCAAAGATTTCCAAATCTTTACTAGAATATTCTTCCGTTGGCTCAATGGCAAAATAATTTAATAAAAATTTTGTTAGTTCACCAAAAACAGGCGCCGCCGTACCGGCAGCCCATTCTATGTCTCTGGGATGATCAATAACCACAACCATAACAAAGGCTGGATTATCCATAGGGGCAAACCCAGCAAAAGTACCAATAGTTGCTCCTTCAATGTATCCACCATGCTTTCTGTCTGGAATCTGAGCTGTTCCCGTTTTTCCACCAACACGATATCCCGGAACTCCTGCTAATTTACCATGGCCATTTAAAATATTGCTCTCTAACATTAAAGAAGCTTTTCGGGCACTATCCTTAGAAATGACTTGTCTTATTTCTTTTGGAGTTATTTTCTTTTTTTGCCCATTAGCTGATTTTATGGTGTCAACTATTAATGGTTTCATTAGAACCCCTTGATTGGCGATAGCTCCATAAGCCATTGCCAACTGTAATGGAGTGACTGATATTCCCTGTCCATAGGCAGCGGTAAAAAAATTAACATCTCTATTGCTTTTTAAATTTCTAGTACTACCTGCTGTTTCTCCAGGTAAATCAATTCCGGTCTTTTCTCCAAACCCAAATTTCTTGACATACTTAGTAAATAAACGATTACCCAAAAGTTTCTCTACAAAAATTACTCCCGTATTTAAAGATTTTTCAATAACTTCCGTCATAGTTTGCTCTCCATGAGCTTTTTCATCTGAATTTTTAATATGAAAACCCGCTACATTTACTACTCCAGTATCTACATAAGTTGTGTCCGGAGATACTCGACCACTATCTAATCCGGCAGACATTGTTATAATTTTAAATACCGAACCAGGTTCATAGGCATCGCTAACAATTGGATTTCTAAAGTTGGAAACATCTGCTTCTGAGTATTTATTTGAATTAAATGTGGGGTTAGACGCCATTGCTAAGATTTTACCTGTTTTGGGATCAATCACAATAATTTTTCCTCCGTCTGCTTTATGTTTTTTTACCGCATTTTTTAAGGCTGTTTCCACCTTGAATTGAATGGTCGGATTTAACGATAATACCAATTCACTACCATCCATTGATGGATTAATAATCCTTTTACCAATTGAAATCCACCTCCCCTTTGCGTCATTATCTTCTTCAACAAAACCTCTTTTGCCACTAAGTATGTCATCAAATTCTTGCTCGACTCCATATCGTCCCACTACCCCCTCTTTATTATATCCCAAAAAACCTAAAGTTTGTGAAGCTAATTCTCCACCGGGATAATATCGCCAACGCTCTTTTTTAAAATGAACTCCAGGTAATTTTTCTTGCTTAAGTTTTTCTACTTCTTCTTCGGTAGCTTTTTTCTTTATTACTTCATAGGGGTCACCATCTTTAAAAACTTTTTTCTTAACAACTTCTTTGTTTAATTTTAATACTTCAACTAATTTATTAATCGTTTTTTCTTTTTCTACAATTTCTCTGGGAACAATAAAAATAGTTGGCATATCCTTATTAACTGCCGCTGGTATCAAACTATCACCCTCCTTAAACATTATATTCCCTCTTCTTGGCAATAATTCCTTTTTATTACTATATTGTGCTGAAGCAATTTCAGAAAAATGATGGTGCTGTTTTATTTGTAACCAATATAATCTAAAGAAAATTGCCCCTATCAAGAATAGAATAGCCACAATCATAACAAAAACCCTGTTTGAGGATACATATTTTTTAGTATTTGTTTTTTTTCTTTTTTTACGCATATATCCAACCTGCCCCCTCTATTTTTTGCCAAAAATTATTTTTTAAAAGCAACCTCTCGTCTAAGAGTTATATATTCTGTGCTATCTGGCTCTATCATCCCTATTTCTGTAACTTTATTTTCTAAAATTTTAACTGACTGTAATTCTGAGACTTTAATTTTTAATTCATCGTTTTTATCTTTCATTTCATTTAATTTTTTCTCCATACTTTCTACATCATATCCAACAGTTACAACCTTATTTGCTAGAATTCCGTAACCTAATCCCAACACAACAATTATCCCTAATAATGTATACAAAATAGAAGAAAATTTAATTCCTTTATCTTTCACTTTCTTCCTTGTGCGTTTTTTAATTGTTACTCGTTCTACATTAGAACTCAAATAAACAGTCACAAAATGTCAAAGTCTCCCCCTCTGACTATATTATGTATCATGCAATCTAGACTAAACTGTTATTAATCTAAGAAATATGATAATTTTTTATTTTTATATTTTATTAAATAAATATTTATTTAATAAAATTTATTTTTGTATTTATTTTTTATTCTAGACATTCAACGTCTAAATAATTTTTTTCTCAAAAATTCTCATTCGAGCACTTCTCGCTCGAGGATTATTTTTAAGAATATTTTTACTTTCCTTAATGGCTTTAGTTTGCACAACCTTCCCTACTGATTTCTTTCCGCAAACACAAACAGGTAATTCTTTCGGACAAACACATCCCCTAGCCTTTGCCCGAAAGAATTTCTTAACCAACCGATCTTCTAAAGAGTGAAAAGAAATTACCACTAATTTCCCCTCATTCTTTAAAACATCGATGGAATCTTCTAAAAATATATTTAAATTACTTAATTCTTCGTTGACAACAATTCTTAAAGCTTGAAATATTTGTGTAGCTGAATTTATACCCGGCTTAACATTTCTCTTGACTCCACTCACTAATTCCATTAATTCTGTAGTTGTTGCTATTTCTCTTTTTTCTCTTTGAGCCACTATTTCTCTAGCAATCATTTTTGAGTCAGAGTAATTTTCTTCGCCTAAATCTCTAAAAATATCTCCTAACTCATCACTACTCCACTCATTTACGATTTTCTTAGCAGTTAACTTTTGTGTTTCCGGACTCATTCGCATATCAAGAGGCATTTCCCTTTGAAAACTCATCCCGTATCGCTCGTCTTGAATTTGTTCTATTCGCCAACCGAGGTCAGCTAAAATACCATCAATCTTGTCTGAATTTATACCACCCCCAGCATAAATTCTCTCAATATTTTTTTTAATATTTTTAAAATTATCATTTACCAAAATTACTTGTCTTTCGGATACTTCTAATATATTTTTACCTAATTTTCCCTGACTTTCTATTTTAAAATTATTCACCTCAATAAACTCGTCAATAGCCTGCTTATCCAAATCAAAAGCAATTACCTTTCCAGTTTCTCCAACTTTTTCTAAAATTTTCAAAGTATGTCCACCAGCTCCCAAGGTCGCATCGACAATTACATCCCCTTCCTGAATATCCAAAGCTTCTACTGCCTCATCCAGCAACACCGTTATATGCTTCGAATTATTCCTTTCAGTCATAATTAATTTTAAATTTTAAATTTTAAATTTTAAATTTTAATTCAATTTAAAATTATCAAATTACTAAACATTTTAAAATTATCTTCAATTTCACTCAATTTTTACAATCTGCGAACTGAGTTCTAATAACCGATAGCTACAGCTAGTACATTCCAAGTTTTCCTAATTGTTCAGCCACTTCATCCTGATTCTTCTCTGCTCCTTTCTTATATTTTTCCCAAATCTTAGTGTCCCAAATTTCTAACCTGTTAAATAGTCCTGCTATAGTCACATCTTTCTTTAATCCAGCATATTCTTTTAAATATTCTGGAATAAGTATCCGCCCCTGCGAGTCCAACTTGCTATCCGTCGCTCCGGCCAAAACCATTCTAATAAAACTTCTTGTTCCCTTTTCCCCAACTGGCATCGAGCCTAATTTTTCTGCAATTTTCCGCCACTCTTCTGAAGTATAAATAAATAAACATCCATCCAATCCCCTAGTCACCACTACTCCCTTTTTAAATTTCACTCTAAACTTAGCCGGCACTGCCACTCTTTTTTTCGTATCTAATATATGTTGATATTCTCCTATAAACACCTCACTGCGTGCAATTTTAAATTTTAAATTTTAAATTTTAATTAAATAACAAAATCAAAAAATATTTTCAACTATACTATTAGCTACTACTTCATCCATATCCATACAATTAATTATTTGTACAATTAAAATTTAAAACTGAATTAAAATTTAAAATTTACAATTTAAAATTTAAACCAATTCCCCACTTCTCACCACTTACCTATTATTATACCCCACCACGCAACACCCGTCAACACTTAAAAACATTCCTTTTTATGTTTGCCAATAATAAAAATAAATAACAAAAAAACAGCTTATTTAAGCTGTTTTTCCAATGTTTATCAAAAATAAATTTCACCCCAACCAAAAGTTATCCACAGGCAGAGCTATCTTAACGCTTGCATATATCTAATGTTTGTCGTAGTAAAATGAAGGCGAAGTTTCTCGTAAGGGGAAACTTCAGATAAGTGTTGTGATGTCCACGCCCGTCCGCCTTTGGCGGGAAGCGGAGCGAGTGGACAGCATACAACAAGGCTGGTAAGCGCGCACGTTAAATCCTAGCAAGCAGAGAGAACGTAGGTTTATCCATTCGTAACAAAGTGAAGATGGAGATAGCCGAGTGAGCGGAGCGAGTGGATTTTGTATAACTTGTTTTATCTGAACTTTGGTTGTTGTTGGCTAAATAATTAATTTACCTATGATAATTGTGTAATCAAATGATGGTATAAATACATTGAAATAAAGTTATGAGTGATTTCAATCATTGTTTTAGGGTAGCTACTTTTCAGCCATTTAGGGTGATCACCCGTCTATGGTGAATACCTTCGACTTTCAACTTTTGACTTTCGACTTTTGACTTTCGACTATCTATTACCTTAACCCCATTTGTGCTTTG
>CAZRER010000051.1:0-6249 GCA_964599525.1 uncultured Bdellovibrionales bacterium | reverse complement strand
AAAAATTGTTTGAAAATTAAAAATTGAAAATTAAAAATTAATCAATGCACCATCCTGTTCCAGTCATATCCAATTCTAAGCTCTTTCTTAAAATCAACATCGCATCGGTAGAATTGGAAGAGTCATCACAATTTACATCTCCCGTATGAGTTCCTATTACCCAATTTGTGCTTGACATATCTAAGCTTAAAGAATTTCTTAAAGTTAACATTGCATCGGTAGAATTAATAGTTGAGTTTTGATCGACATCGGCACGGATTTCTGTTCCGGAACTTTCTACAAATTCGTAAGCCCCAATGTCATAAGCTGTGCCTTGTGGTCTTAATATTCCAAGGAAATCTTTTGCTACTGTAGCTACAGTTGTTCCAGTGTTTCTGGCGGGAGAAGTTGATTGGAGTTGAAAGTCTAAATAATCACTGGGAGTAGCTGAAGAAAATAGTGGGTCTATATTATCTAAAGTACTATTATCCCAATTAGGCTTTTTATTAGCACCAGCTCCGTAGTAAAGATTGTTATTGGCGTCTGGGGTTACGTTAGCTACAAAATCACTGTAATTATCAGGAAAATAATCAAAATAATCATGTGTATTAGCAACCCCAATAACTATATTATTTTTAAACTCCAAAGAATCTATATCTTTACCTACAAGAATAGCTGGGTAATCATTATTCTCTCCACAATCAAAAACATTATTATACACATGATAATTTCCTCCGTACTTACCGTTTCCATATGACCCTCCCATTTGCAAACATTCATCGGTTTCTCCAGTATTACTAATGATATTATTATAAATATATACCGTGTTTATGAAAGAATAATCATGATCACCCCCTTCGCCGCTAAAAATAACTCCTTGCCTGGTAGTGTCATGCACCCAATTGTCATGTAAATAAAGATTATTTAATTTATCATCTTCGTGATGTCCATAAAACTGAAGCCCCCTACTAGAACTATTCCAACCAAATTCATTCCAAGCTACTTCAAAATTATTAACTGTACCATATCCGTTGGCATACATAAAATAAGATCTAAATCCATCAACAGGATCTTGCATAGCTTGTCCTCTAAAGTCAGCAGCAATATCATGCATATAACAACCAAAAACATATAAATGATCAGAATTGTCCCCAAAATTAAAATCCATAGCATCCCCATATGAATAATAATCCATATTAGTATTATCTACCCAAGGAGTAGTGATATCCAAATTAATAAATCGGAGGTGCGACTGTTGTCCATCATATGGAGGCTCAACATTATCACTAAAATCAAAAGGTTGATCAGCGTTTATTTGTAATTTACTAAATGTCCACCTAGCGATATGAGTATAAATAACCCTTAAAAAACTTCTGGGATGCTCATTATCTTTGTCTAGTGCTTCGAATTTTACTAACTCCCCAGGATAAGCTGTAACTGTAATACTCTTATGTTCTAAACCATCATTAAAATTTTTAGGAGAACCATAGCATAAATCTATATTTCCCCTCTGTGCCCATGGATGTGTCGTTGAACCATCATCTTCTTGATTATATATTCCAGTTTTAATGTAAACAATATCCCCGGCTTGTAAATTTTCTCTTAACCAAGTACCAACCCACACAGAACCATTATCATCTGTGCCTGAATTAGAAACAAAATAAATATGATTACTTCCTAATGTCCTAGTATAAAAAGGAATACTTTCACTTGTTCCTTCTGAAGTAGTTACAGTAATTGTTGTATCTCCTAAAGACATACTAGAATTTAAATAAAAAGTAATTCGCTGCATTCCTAGTGGAACAATTGGGTTAGTCGTTGCTCCCCATTCAGCATAGTCTGAAGCATTAACTAAATCAACCCCTCCAATGGTCACATAAGAATTACCTCTTTCTGTACCAAAATTTCTTCCATAAATAGAAACAGCTGCTCCCTTAGTAGAAGAACCCTCCCAACCTATTACTGGAGCATCTGTCATGTCAGAGAAATTCAATACTGGGGAAGCTGCTTGAGCCTGAGAAACTATTCCAAAGAAACTAGAAATGATTAAGGTTAATAAGATTAATTTTAGTTTTTTCATTTTGCTTATTTTGTTTTTAAATATTTTTTATTTAATTTAATATTTAATTTAATATTTTAATATTTTTTTGTCAATTTTAGTATAGCATAGTTTTTTTTAAAATATGAATTTAGGAATTTAAGAAGTTGAAAATTTAGGAAGTTGAAATTTTATGAAGTTAGGACTCCTACTTTTCAGCTGTCTAGGCTGATCACACGTTTAGGGTGGCGACTTTTAACTTTTAACTTTATGATTTTTGACTACCAGTCTTTCATCTCTAATTCTTTCCCACTTCGTTTTCAATTTTGCAAGGATAAAAATTCTTAATTGATATCCTTTTAAACATTCATTCATTTAAAATTTAATCATTCATTTAAAATTTTCAGCCCCAGACTGGTCTGCCTAGGGCAGACAAATTTCAAATTAATTCCTATCTATAATCTCCACAAACTGCTCAATCATTTCTGTTGTCCTATTAACCTCTAATCCTTTTTGGGGAACATGATTTTCTGAATCTGTATGTATCCAATTTATTTTTTTTATTTTAGATGAAACATTATTGTAAATAACCCAAGGAGAATATTTTGTTACAAAAAAATCATTTTTAGTTTGTAAAATTAAAAGGGGGGCAGTAATTTTGCTTAATAATTTTACAGATTTACCAATTACTGCTAGTACCTCTATCATATTTTTAGTAGGAAAATATTGATAGCTATCATTTTCATTAAAAAATATATTTTTAGGACGAACTTTTTTTGTATACTTTTTAAAAAATGGCGTTATTCTTGAAAAAATTTTCATTACCCAATGCCATTTTAAATGCACTGGTGTTCCAATTAAAATAATTCCATCAATCGATTCTTTCAAACTAGACAATAAACAAACATTCCCTCCCATAGAAACACCTCCCACGATTATTTTATCGACTTCTTTATCTTCTCTATTATTTTTTATCTCTTTTGCCAAACCATCTACCCAATCTTCCCATTTAATATTTTCCAAATCCTCTGGCCTAGTTCCATGACCTGGTAAATTAACACACTTAACTGAATATCCCTTATCATTAAGAGCCTTCGCCAACGGTAATAATTGTCTTGTCACAATAGACCATCCCGGCACTAAAATAATAAAAACAGATTTATTTCCTTCCAAATAAATATCCCCACTTTTCCATTTTTTTAAAGTTTCCCTAGAAATTCCAAATTTTTTCGCGTAATTAACCATATTTTTAAATTGAATGTGGTCTAAATAAACTAATAATTGCCAAAATAATGGCTAAATATAAAATATATTGAGCCAGCATTAATAACCATGCCCAGGTTAACAAAATATACAACAACAATACACCTATTCCAATAACTTGTATTATTAATTTTAATTTACCAAAAATTTCCGCCTGAATATCTTCTCCTAATATATATTTTTTATACCCCCCCACTATCATTATCAAAATATCAATTCCTATTATTGCCCAGGCAAGATTTGGGTTAAGAAATTTTACAATTAGCAACACTGCCACCACTGCCACAACCAGTTTATCAGCCAAAGGGTCAATTATTTTCCCTAAATTAGTAACTTGATTTCTCGTTCTAGCCATCGCTCCGTCGATGGCGTCAGTTAACATTGTAAATAAAAATAATAACAATCCCCAACTATACATTTCTTTATAAATTAACCACCCTACAATTGGCGTCAAAATAAATCTTAAATATGTTACCTGGTTAGGTGTTACAGAAAAAGGAATACCTTTGAGCAAAGTATTTTTTAAAAGTTTATCAAAAAAAGTAATCTTTGTTGGCTCTGGCTTACCTTCCCTCCATCTTTTTTTAATTCTACCGACCTGTTCTTTATCAATTTTAACTTTATTCAATTTTTTATTAATTTTATCTCTCATTTTTTATTTCAAAAATTAATCCACACTATTTAAATATCCACACCAAGTACTTCTATTATAGTCTAATTTAATATTTTTTCAATGAAACAACCTCTAACATCCTTCCATCTAACTCTATCTTGTCTCTTTGGCTTTTTTATTTTCAACTTCTTATTAAGATCATCATCTCCTGCTTGAATAGTACTTTTGACTTTCGACTTTCTACTTTCTACTTCTGACTTTCGACTTTCTACTTTCAACTTTCCAATTTCAACTTCTGTTTTTTGCTCACCATATTTTGTTTTTTGTTTCTTGTTGCTTGTCTCTTGTCTCTTTTTAGTAACTTGCCAAATAGTTACAAAACCAATTTCTTTTTCACTGTTTTTTACTTTAACAAATTCATCTTTATGATTTTTTGGTAATCTAGGAACATCTCTAATTTGTCTATGGTCTATAGTTATAAACAAACAGTTATTATTATCATCTCCACTAAAAGATATTCTTTTAATGTGACTATCTAATTCTTGATAATAATTTTCAAAAATATAATTATACACCGGCCGATATTCTCCCGTGGTGTAAAAACAAATTTGTTTATTTTCTCTTTTTGCCTGTGGTTTAATTTTTTCATTTATATAATCAACAACTTTTAATAATTGACCGTAACTAATTTTATTTTCATCTTTGAATTTCAACTCCCATTTAAAAAATTTAGTCTCCTGTTGATTTTTTACTTCCCAATACCAAATCCCTATTGCATACAAATTCACAACCACCAAAAACCCTACAATTCCAAATTGCACACCTATAAGCAAACGACTTTTGACTTTTAACTTTCGACTTTTAGCTAGATCACTTATATAATCCAGCACAACTGCCAACAAAATAAAAAAAAGTGGCACCTCTAATAACCAATATCTCGGTTTTAAAACATTAAAGGCTAATTTTGTATAAAGAGCTCCCATCACAATCGCCCAAATAAACACCAACAAGAAAAATATCTTTTTTTTATCACTGAAAATTTTATCATTAAAAATTGATTGAAAATTGAAAATTGAAAATTGAAAATTTCTTAATGTTATTAAACCAACTATTATCCCCCCGAATCCTAAAACACCAACATTACTAGACCCTCCTGAGAAAGAAGTAAGCGCAAACCAAAAATATTCACTATGCAATCTTATTGATTGTTTAATTTTTACTAACACAGAAAAATCTTCTTTGCCACGACTACTTAGAGCATATTTAAATTGTTGCCAATTATTCCAGTGTGTACATTGCTCACTCAACACTATCGGCAAATAAAATACTCCTAAAATAACAATCGCTCCCAACCAATATTTACAACTAATACTTCGACAAAACTGCCATATAGAAATTTTTAATAACGACACTATTTTTTTTATCCTTAACTTCTTACCGTCTCCCTTAATATACAATTCCATTACAAAAACCACCGCAAAAAACAACGCTGCAATCAACGGATAAGCCAATGCTGCTGTAAAATGTAATTGACTGGCCACCCCATAACCAATCGTCGCCACCAACAACCACCCCCTTAATTGCCCATTCACCGACAAATTACGATTTATAGTTGGTAATTTTAGTCTGTGAACTATTAACTGATAACCGGTAACTATTTTGTATAACCCCAAAAAAAACAATAAGCTCCAAAAAGGTATTGAATTTGGGTTCCACGCAAAACGACTATATTGTGTTAGAAAAAAAGAAGAAGCAAAAACAGCTGTGGTCATTAAACTCACCTTTCTATTAAAAGCTTGTCGTAAAAAATAATAGAAAAGTGGAATAGTCAAAATAGATAAAATAAAATCTGGCCAAACAACATTTAACGGACTTTTATTTCCCACAAGCCACATTGAAAAATATTCAAAATAATAAAAAATTGGCCCTAACCTTAAATATGTTTTAGCCGCCCTTGGACCCAACAATGGCAACTCTCCAACACCATTATTATAAGCTTCTTGCACCAACTTAATATCCCTAGCCTGATCCATTTTAAAAACAAATAGTTCACTAATATCCCATATTCGCACCCAAAAAGCACTCAACATTATAAATGCTAGAAATATTAAAATCTTATGTTGTTTAATTTGTTTTCTGAATAACATTTGCTTAATAATTTTTTAAAATTATTTCGTATATAACCTATAATTACATTATAACTTATTCATCAGTTGCTTACAATTTATCAAAAAGGTAAAGGCCTTGCCTCTACCTTTTCTACTCTCTCTATTTTTACTCTTTTTTAATGAAACCTACTTTCTACAACGCCCCCTTCCTTCTCATTACTATTAATATTCCAATGGTTATTAAAGTA
>CAZRER010000050.1:0-6413 GCA_964599525.1 uncultured Bdellovibrionales bacterium | reverse complement strand
TAACTAATTTTATTAATAAATATTATCTATAAAATTTTTTAACAAAATTAACATACCAATATATTAATATATTGGTATGGAGGGAATAATGTTGCATAGTTAAATTTACCAAACCCATATATTAATATATAGGTTTGATAATCAAGTTTATTTTAATCTTTGTTTTAAAATTAATTTTTAGAAGGGTAGGTAATTTATCAGAATTATGGCAAAAGTAAAACCATATAAAATAAGCAAAAAAGAAAGATTTGAGATAATAGGAGACTTTTATCAAATTGTTACTGGCTTAAAAAACAAAAAGGATGTGGTAGGATTTTTTGTTGGGCTATTAACTCCCAGCGAAGCAGTAATGTTTGCACGTAGAATCCAAATTGCTCAAATGTTGTTAGACAACAAAAGCATAGCGGAAATTAAAGCGACCCTCAACGTTGGGAGTAATACTGTGGCTAGCGTATCATCTTGGTTATTTGATGATAATAATAATATATTTCAACAACATATTTTAAAATATATGAAAACTCAAAAGAAGGCTCGTAAAAAAAGATATAATAATAGTTATTATACAAGTGAGTTAGATAAATATCCGCAACATAGAATATGGAAAAAATTATTAGGACTTTAGAAATAGTACAAAGAATAATTGAGTTCATTTATTTCCTGGGTTTTGCCCCATGGTTTGGGAGAAAAAATATTACTAAAAGAATAACTGGGGTAATCATCTACAAATTATTTAACCAAGCTTAATAAACCCATATATTAATATATGGGTTTATTAGCAAAGGTATTAATTTTTTTATTTTTTTCTTTTCTTCTATCGGAAAAAAGATTTTAAGAAAGTTCTTTAAGGAGTTGGCGGACATTTTGTAAAACTGTGCGGAAATGATATTTAGGAGAATCTATTTTATTTGTTTTTGAAATGCTAACTAAGGCTAGCGATATCCAAAAAATTATTTGTCCCTGTTGAAGTGTCCAAAAATAATGATCAAAAAATCCAGCCATAAGAACTAAGATAAAAAATAAATCAAGAGGGTATTTTGTTAAAAAGCGTAGTCTCAGATTGTGAGCAGCATAAAAGAAAATAGTTGTTAAAAATAATAGTAGTCCAATTAATCCCAACTCGCTAGCTACCAAAAGGTATAAATTATGTACTGGTTGTAAATCCCATGGTTTTAATTGAGGTATAATTTTTTTAGAAACTGCTATAAAATTGCCTAATCCAACACCAACTAAGGAGTGATTAGAAATTATTGAAATAGCAGTTTTTCGATAAGTTTGTCTTAAAGCAATTGATTTATCATCTGGGCAGTGTAAACAAAGTCTTGGAGTTAGCATATTATAAGAAGTAAATAGGGTGGTGAAAATTATAATAATGGCTAAAGATGTTTGTAGAAAGAATGGGATATGTATTTTTTGACAAAAATTTTTGTATGTTTTGTTTATAAAGTTACGTTTATTATAGGCGAAAATAAAAGAGATAATAAAGGTCAATAAAATTATTGACCGAGAATAGGTTAAAATTAAGCCGATATATATTAGTATGAATTCTCCAATGAAAATAATACGATAACGTTGGCGAAGGTTTAAAAAGAGATTCTTTTTAGTTATAAGTAAACTAAGTCCAGCACTGAGAGCAAAAAGTAAAAATATCCCTAAAATATTTGGGTGGGGGAAGGTACCATAGGCTCGAATATATTTTTCTCCTTCAAAACTAAATTTTGCTACGCCCGGTATTGTCGGTCCAATAGTGCTCTCTCCTAGCCAGCTTAAACCGATTGATTTTTGACCTATGAATTGAATTAAAGCAATGACTGATTGAACAACTCCCCCAGCGAAAATGAAAAAACTAAAATAGGTTAAAACGGTGTATTGTTGTAATGTTTTACGGATAATTACAAAAAATATTATCATCTCTAATAATCTGCCGGTTCTGTATAGATCAATAGTAGAAAAAGAGTTGTGTAAGAATAAAGAAACTACAAGAAAAATACTAAAATAAATTATTGGCTTATTTAATGTTTTCTTCACAAAATTTTTAGTGAGAATTTTTTTTCTTATTTCCCAAATGGTGATGGCTAATAGTGGAAAAAATAAAATATCAAAAAAATATAAAGATATCGTTAGGTATTCTCTGAAACCATCAATATGTTGTACGGCTGAAAAATTGAAAATATACCTAATGTTGAAAGGTAGGGTGAAAGCGATTGCATATAAAAGTAATGCTTTGATTTTTTTAACCATTGCCTTTTTGTCCATGAATAAATAAAGCAATTATGGTGATAATAAATCCAGAAAATATTGAAAGAATTAACACTTTATCTTTTGTAAAAGAGGTATACCGGCTAATATCAAAAAAAGAGAAAATAATCATAAGTATTAGAAATCCTATTGTTAGAGAAAAAATTTGATAGATAGGTACATATTTCATCGTCATTTTACTGATTATTGGCCAACAAACTAGAAATGTTACCAATGTGGCAAATGACCAGAGAGAAAAAGACAAAAAAGTTCCAATAAATAGTTGAAGAAAAGCAATCGTTGCGATAGCTACAATGGGTAGTATGAAAAACACTCGAATAGGAGACATTAATAATATTTTTTAATAATTATTTTAAAGAATGCTAGAGTATTCAAGTAGATGCCTAAGCACCCTTAACTTAGCACAATATTCTTAAAATGTCCAGCCTTTTAGTCGGACAAGTTTATTACAAGACAGTGACAGCAGATATTTTTTCTCCAGTTTTTAGGTTCATAATTTTAACGCCTTGAGTAGCTCGTCCAAGTACAGAAATTGAATCAATATTAGTTCTAATAATTTGTCCTTTATTAGAGCTAGCAATTAGAGTAGATGATTTGTCACCAGCTTCAACAATTCTACTAGAAACAAGATTGCCAACCTTAGGGGTTACCTTTAAAGTTTTCAGACCAGAACCACTTCTAGTTTGTTTTTTATATTTATTGACAGGTGTTTTTTTGCTGTAGCCATTTTCTGTCACAACCAGAAGTTGTGGTGCTTTGAATTCTTTTTTAACAATGTTCATACCAACAACAAAGTCACCATTTTTTAATCTAATGGCTTTGACACCACCGGCCGTCCTGCCCATACTTCTAACCTGTGTTTCGTTAAAATGAATAGCTTGTCCGTTGGCAGTGGTGATTAGAATGCTATCATTGCCTGAGGTTGTATGCACCCAATTTAAAGTATCACCCTTAGCTAATTTAATGGCAATTAAACCACTCCTTCTTACTTTAGCAAAATCTTTTAAGGCTGTCTTTTTTATTTTACCTTGAGCAGCTTGCATCACCATAAATTTAGCAGTGCTATCCTTAGGAATCGCCAAAATAGAAGTAATTTTTTCATCCGATTCAATCTGTAGGAAGTTAACAATAGATTGACCTTTGGCAGTTCTAGAGGTTGATGGTAGTTCATAGGCTTTAATACAAAAAACCTTTCCTGTGTTTGTGAAAAAGAATAAATCATCGTGAGTCATTGCTCCTAAAACTTTATCTACGGCATCTCCTTCTTTGATATTTCCTCCAGTAACTCCTCGGCCACCTCGTTTTTGAGTTCGGAAGGTACTTGTTGGAAGTCGTTTAATGTAACCATCTTCCGTAAAACTAATAATAGTTTCTTCGTTGGCAACTAAATCTTCTTGAGAGAAACTACTAATGCTACCCTTAATAACTCTGGTTCGACGAGGAGAGCCAAATTTTGCTCGTAAAGAAGCTAATTCGTCTTTGATAATACCTAAGATTTTCTTTGGGCTTTTTAGGATCGCCTCTAATTTTTTAATAAGTTTCAATTTCTCTTTTAATTCGTCCTCAATTTTCTTTCTTTCCAAACCAGCAAGAGTTTGCAGTTTCATCTCTAAGATGGCATCTGCTTGTCGTTCAGATAATTTAAATCTTTTTCTTAAGTTTTTATGAGCTAGTTCTTTGGTCTTGGAACTCTTGATAGTTTTAATCACTTCATCGATATAGTCTAGAGCTATTTTTAAACCTTCTAATATATGAGCTCGTTCTTTAGCTTTATTTACTTCGAATTGAATTCTTCTGGTAACAACATTTTGTCGATGGGCAATATATTCTTCTAGGATTGATTTTAAATTTAAAATTCTTGGCTCCAAACCATTAACCAAGGCCAACATATTTAAATGAAATGTTTTTTGGAGTTCAGTTACTTTATAGAGAGTATTTAAAACTTTTTTAGGAAAGCCATCTTTCTTAAGATCGATAACTACTCGAACACCATCTCGGTCGGATTCATCACGAATGTCCTTAATCCCTTGAATTTTTCCATCTTTTACCAATTCGGCAAGTTTCTTGATTAGATTTGCTTTATTCGTTTGGTAGGTTAATTCACTAACGATGATACTAAACATTCCCTTGGAGTTTTCAACAATGTCAGCTTTAGCTCGAGTTACAATACCCCCTTTACCAGTTTGGTAAGCTTCTAGAATATCTTTTTGGTTATAGATAATCCCAGCCGTAGGAAAATCTGGACCCTTCACAAATTTTACTAAATCTTCAACAGAAGCTTTGGGGTTGTCTATTAAATGTGTAATTCCATCAATTAATTCTTCTAGATTATGTGGAGGAATATTGGTAGCCATACCAACGGCGATACCCATTGTTCCGTTTAATAATAACTGTGGAAGTTTAGCTGGCAAAAAAGAAGGTTCTTTTCTGGTCCCATCATAATTATCAACCCAGTCAACGGTTTCTTTCTCAATATCAAAAAGCATTTCCTCAGATATTGCTTCTAATTTTGCTTCGGTGTAACGCATCGCCGCTGCACCATCTCCATCCATGGAGCCAAAGTTACCCTGTCCATTGATTAAGGGGTTTCTTAAGGAAAAGTCTTGGGCCATACGAACCATTGTTTCATAAATAGCTGAATCACCATGAGGATGATATTTACCCATTACTTCACCAACAACCGTAGCTGATTTTTTAAATTTTACATTATGTTTTAGTCCTAATTTCCACATGGAATATAAAATTCTTCTTTGGACTGGTTTTAATCCATCTCTAGCATCCGGTAGGGCACGAGAGACGATAACACTCATAGCGTAGGATAAATATGATTCTTCCATTTCTTGAACAATCGGACGGTCTGTTAATTTCCCGATAGCATTTAATTCTTCATTCTGATTTTTTTTCATAAAGTTTTATAGAATCGTTTCTAGATGTCGATTTAATATAATAGACACTTGATAACATTCGTTTAATTTATTTCTAAATTTTTACTTTTTTTCATTAATTCCGTGGTTATAGTTTCTTGTTGATTTATAGATGGTAAACTTTCTCGGAATTCTTCTGTGGCCGTTTTTATCTTTGACCTATTTGGACTAATAGCCTCTTTTATATTTTGTTGAGTTATTACTAGCCAAATAGCAAAAATTAAAATACTAATCATTCCCGTTGCTATAATGGCAATTTTCTTTCGATACTCTTCAGGTTTTTTTAATAACTCATCTAACATAATGATGATTAATTAACTTTTAAAACTACTAGCTTATTTTCTATATCTTTGACGTCTTTAGCTTTAATGTTTAATTTATTTTCTTTAATATTTTTATCTCCACCAAATTCGTTGCAAAAAGCGTCGCAGGTATCTAATTTTTCTTTTAAGCCTTTAACTTTGTAATTCATGGGAATTAATATCCCAGGTTCTAGTTGCCCAATAATTGCCTTGATTGTTTTAATATTTAATGTTTCTGAATTCCCCACCGGAACAAATAAAATATCAACCTCTCCGATAGCCTCGATTTGTTTTTCTGTTAATGCTTGTCCTAGTGATCCAAGGTGACATACTCTTATCCCTTCACTGTCTAATAAAAAAATCGTATTGCGTCCAGCACCTTCTTTCTTTTTATTATCTTGCCATGATTCAACTCCTTCAATATTTACTCCTTTTAAACTGTATTCTCCTGCTGAGTCAATAACAAAAGATTTTTTACTGAGTCTATCAATTTTTTTTGTTAAATAACTAGACTTAGATAAAGTTATTATATCCATCTGACCTTGAGGTGGTCTTAATCCACTTTTCACATCAAAGATGTCCGTAGTGATGGTGACAGTTTTCCCTCCACGTTGTGGCTTCGTTTGAATTTTGAAGCATGATTTTCCATACCATGATATCTGCATTTTTTTATATTAAAATTTAATTACTAATGGGATTTATTTATTGCAATCCCCTAATCTGCTACCTATTTATTTTAACATATATTTTAAAAAATGTCGAACAATGTTAAATATGACTTAGACGTCCGACGTCCATCGTTTAAAAAATTCTTTAGATTACAATATTTCTGAGGCCATTCCTAGTATTAATGATTAAAATATATTATGGACGTCGGACGTCTAAGCTCTTTAATTAATAGCACTCAATTTTTTAGTCGATGTTAAAATAG
>CAZRER010000049.1:0-6438 GCA_964599525.1 uncultured Bdellovibrionales bacterium | reverse complement strand
CTCTTCATTATGATGTTTACGGACATCTCCCGGTGGGGTCTAATTGATTAATTAAAATTTGTAATTTATCGTTTGTAATTCAATTAATCTTTCTTCCCGCATCCTTTTGTTTTATAAACAAATCCGACATTGATTGTGTCGTCAGAGGACTTTGTGATTATATGTATATAATAACACAAAAATTGATTTTGACAAGAGTAAAATAGTGTGCTATAATATAGATATAAGAAACGGGTGCTTTGTGTCCGTTTTTTTTATTATAATTTGTTATATTAAAAGGGTATTTATAGACAATGCCTATAAATATAGACTTATTAATATAAATAAACCAAAAATTAATAATTATTAAAATAAAAATATGAGTGAAGAAATGCCAAAAGTTACAAAACTTCCTGAATTTAACGAAAAAGATTCAGAAGAATATTGGGGTAAAGAAGATCACCCAGGAGGAATATCTTTAGAAAAGGAAAGTCTTCGTACAAAGAAGGATTTAAAAATACTATCAAAAGGTGGCGGGGGAACTGCAGAAGATTTTGCTAGATTAGATAAACAAGAGGAAAGAGAAAATCATATAGATGAAATTACTGATAATAATGATGCGTCTACATACAACCCTCAAAATAAAATATAAATAAACCAAAAATTAATAATTATTAAAATAAAAATATGAGTGAAGAAATGCCAAGCCAAGAGATTGTAGAAGGTGAAGAAGTAGAAAAAAATCCAGTAGACCTGGAGCAGTTATTGGATGAATTTGAAAATAAAAAAGACGGGGAGGGGGATGTGGGAACATTTACAAAAGAGATTGTTCAACCAGTTGTAGAAGATTTAGGTGGTGAAATAGAATTATTACAAAAAATAAAGGCAGATAAAATTAAAAATATATCAATTAACCATAATACTAAGGGAGACAGTATTTTATTGTATGTTGATAATGAGGCTAATTTATTGTCAAAAAGTGATAATAATCAAAATAGTGACGTAGCGACCGGGAATGAATATAGTAGCAATATCATATTGGTTGGTGAGGAGGCTAGAAAATTTGTAAATGCTTTGGAGCAAAAAATCGAAGAAATGTAGAAAATATTTTGTGGGTGTGAAAAAATAATTAAAAATAATAAAAAATTGAGAAGCAAAGCTTCTCAATTTTTTATTTAATAAACTCCCTATAAAGTTTAATTGTTATTTAAGGTACTGTCTATTTTAAATTTTTATGACAGAACCACCAATCGTAACATCCGTCTTGAGTTTTTCTTTCGTTGGCAGTTTTTTCATCACTAGCCGGTGGAACAATTACTTCATCACCAATTAGTTCGTTGTTTGGATAATTTTCTGGACAGGCTACACCATTTTCATCAGAAACTTGTAGGGCTTTTACGGTTCGTAAAATTTCGTCAATGTTTCGTCCAACTTCTTGTGGATAATATAATACGGTTCTAACAACCCCTTTCGGATCGATGATAAAGACTGCACGAACAGTGTTTGTTCCCTTGGCATCATGAATCATCCCTAATTGCTCAGCAATCATTCCCATATCATCGGCGATAATTGGGAATTGAATTGTTTCATTTAAGTTATCCTTAATCCATTCTACCCATTTAAGATGTGAGAAGACTTGGTCAATGGATAGTCCAATTAATTGTGTGTTTAATTCTTTAAATTTATCAAATCTTTTGTTAAAAGCGACAAATTCTGTGGTACAAACGGGTGTAAAATCAGCTGGATGGCTAAATAATACAGTCCATTTATCTTTTAAATCTTCTGGAAAAGACATTTTTCCGTGAGTTGTTGTTACTTCCATTTCTGGGAAAGCTTCCCCTAGTGGTGGAAATAATCTGAAATTTTCTAAAGTTTCCATACAATTAGACCCTACGAACCTATCCTCCCGAGGTGGATCCGCCTAAGGCGGACAAATTAATTACAAATCTACAAATATTTAAAAGCAAGTGTAGTATGAAATTATTGTAGGGTAATAGGGTTTTGTTAAATATTATTTGTTAAAGTAATTTAAATTATTTTTTGCTTCCACATTTTTTACGTGGAGCACATTTCTTTCTTGTTTTAACTGGCTTCTTTTTGCTTGGCGTTTTTTTCTTGCAAGCCATAAATTTTCACCTCGCTTCCTAGCTGTAATGTATACAGAGTTTTAATTTTTAATTTTTACATTTTTTACATTGTCCACGAAAGTTTAAATCAAAGCTCTCCACACGACTATTTTGGACAATATTTTTCTTAATATTTAAATATTCCTCAATTTTTTTATCATAAATATCAATAATGTCACCACAGGTATTACAGATAAAATGTTGGTGATTCTTTTTATTACCATCAAAACGAGTTTTTTTACCTTCTATGTTTTTAATTAAATCTTCCTTGACAAATCCGTCTAGAATTCTGTAAACAGTAGCTTTGCTAATTCTAGGAAGTCTTTTTTGTACAGCCGAAAAGACATTATCAGCTGTAGGATGACTTTTATCTTTTCTTAAAAACTCTAAAATAATTTGTTTTTGGTTAGTAAAGCGTTGCATCGTTTTGTGGAAAGTTGATAGCAGGTAGAGGCAAGGCCTCTACCTTATTGATATTTATTCCTATTTAATATTTTATACTATTTAAAAAAATTGTCAAGAAAAAAACATAATCTCTCATATTTCAAGATAAATTCTTTAAGCAAATTGTTTACTAAAAGATGTGCTTAATATCTACTCTATATAATCCACTCGTTTATCCGAAGAGGTTTTTTTGATAATTTCAATATGACCTAATTTCTCATATGAATAAACCCATATATTAATATATGGGTTTAATTGCTAAAGGTTTACTCGCTAAAGGTCCGATCTTTCGTTCCGCTCTAAAGAGTCCCCAGATTTTGCTCGCTATACAGGTAGTGGCAAGTCTTCTACTTGTATAGTTAAAGGCGTGGGAAAATATGGATAGAAAATTTGGTGTAAAATAGTTATTGTGGTATAATTTTATTGTGATAAAAGGGTTGGAATTTATAAGCCTAATCTTTTGTATAGTCTTGTTTATAAAAATTATATTGGACTAGAAAAAGATTAACTTGTTAAGCAATCTATTGGATTAAATGTATAGATGAAAATAAAGATAAAAGACAATAGGGTGGTTGTTTTCGGAATGTTGCTAGTGGCAGCTTTTGTTATGTTTCATTTTACTGGGGCAAATGAAAATACTTTAAGTTATTTTCAGGATAGAGATGGTGATGGTTTAAGTGATGTGGAAGAAAAGGCCCTGGGAACTGATTGGCAAAATGAAGATACAGATGGAGACGGATACACAGATGGAGTGGAAATTTCTAGTGGTTTTGATCCTTTGATTCCGGCGCCGGGAGATAGGTTTTCTAATGAAGAGAAAAGTAAAATAGAAGTTAAAGGAGTAAAAAAAGAGCGAAAAAATTTAACTCAAGAGTTTATCAATAAGTTAAAGAGTAGGAAAAGTGTAGCCATAGATACCTTTAAGGAAGCAAGTGGGGAAAGTGGAATAGTAACAGATTTAGCAGAGATAAAAAAACTTAAAAGTACATCTTTAACAAAGAAAGATATTGAAGATTTAACTCAGGAAACCTTAGCAGAATTAAATACGGATGCGGAAATAAAGTTAATAGATGAAGATAAATTTAAAATATTACCCAAGGTAGTTGCCAAAAGTGATAAGAAGAAAAAGGCAAAAATAAAAAAAGAAATAGAGGAATATTTAGCTCAAACGGGATTTATAATGGTAAATAGTTTGCCTTTTAATGCTTCTGATAATAATACTTTCAATGAGAAGTTGGATAAATTTATGTCTAACATTGGAGATGATATTGTTACAGGAAGTAAAATGGAGACAAAGAAAAGTAAAAGTAATTTAGAGCGGGCGTTTGGGGATTTAATGCAAGTTGAAGTTCCCTATGTTTTGAAAGATGTACATATTAAATCTATGTCATTGTTGCAGTATCTATTGGAGCAGAATGAAGATATTGTTTTTGACAAAAGTGATCCCATTGCTATGGGTTTGATGATTGGTAAATTGCAATCGGTAATTAGTGAGATGCAAGACAATCAAAGTGAGTTGGAAGGGATTTTGATGAAATATAAGGTGGGAGTGACCGAAGGTGAACAAAATATTGTAGATAATAAGCAGGAAGTAGAAGAGGACAAATAAATGTTTTTATAAATTTTCAATTTTCAATTTTCAAACAATTTTCAAGTATACAATAAACTTGTCCCTAAATAAGCTTTTAGTTAAATTTGCCAATTTTCACCACAGCTTGTTAAAAAATTATTACCAATACTAAGGCATTTCTAAGAATTTTTTAACGGCACTGTGGCAAAAATTTATCAAATTTCCTTTGAAATCTTATTTAGGGATAAGTTTAATGTCTTAACATGTTTTAATGTTGCATCTTTGAAAAATAAAACATTGAAAATGAGAATTAAAACATTGAAAATTTCCAATTTAAGATTGACTGCTGTGTTATTAAATTAATTAATAATATTAAATAAAATTAAAAACGTGTAATTATTAGAATTGGTCACAGCCTTTGGCTGGAAAATTGAAAATTTATTTTAAATTGAAAATTAAAAATTGAAAATTTGAGCATGGTGAAAATAATTTTTAGTAAATTAAACAAACGGTTGACTAGTACAATACTTATGGTATTAGTGCTTGTTTGTGTTGGTAGCCAGGCGAGAGCTGCTTGGCCAACGGAAAATTTAATGGGAATGACTGGTATTGATTTAGGTGGAGCGTTAAACTCGGTTGAGCAAAAAGCTAAAAATATTATTTTAGCTCGGATGCAGCAGGAGGCTATTAAACAAATTCAAGATACTATGGGAAATTTGATTATGGGAGATGGATACAATTCTTATATTATAACTGATTATGATGATTTTATTTATGGAACTAGTCAGAGGGCAGGTAAACAAATGTTGACAGATTTTTTTAAGAGACAGAAAGAAGGTTTGACCCCAGGAGAAAAAGATGTTTTGCGAATGGTGGAAGCTAGAGTTAAAGAGGATATGTTTGGGGGATTACCAAAGCAAGATATGGGACAATATGTGGAAACAGAGACTGGGGAAAAAGTCAATGATCCTATTGCAGAAATGTTTAGTGGAGATAATTTAGATGCTTGGGTTCACTATGAAACTAGTCCTTTTAATAAACCGGAAAATATGGTGGCTTATACCGAAGCAATGTTATCTAGTTATATGAATAGGGTACAGGATGTACAAAGGACTAAGGCGATTGCTAATCAGGGATTTGATCCAAAAAATGGAGTTCCTGGTAGTGTGATTGCTCAATTAGTTGCTCAGTCGGAAGGAGCACCAATTGAGATGATTTCTAATGCTACGACAGCCGAGCAGGTTATTTCCAATCTAGCTACTTCAACATTGACATCATTTATGCGCACTGGTTATGGAAGAGTTTCTATGCCAGGGCTAAATCAGGTTCAGAAAATTAATGAGAAATATGAAGGAGGTATTGGAGAATTGCAACGAGCGATTTATGAGGGGCAGAATTAAAAAAACAAAATGAATTTTTTTAGAACAAAATTTAATAAAAAGTTTTTTGCCGGACTGCTGGTGGTGTTGGTGGTTTTTGGAGTGGCTAGTGAAAATATTATCAATGTCAAGACTGTTCATGCTGAAAGTGGTAAGCGAGTTAGTTTTTGGAATATCGCTGGTTTACTTAGATTGTCAGCACAACAAGATTCAGAAGATTATCAAAATGAAGTAGCTTTTGGTGATCCTGATGAAAAACCAGAAAAATTTGATGTGATGTTGGTAAGGTTAGCAGATGAATTTCTCACGTGGACAGTCTCAGCGGATTTGTATGAAAATGTTTTTTTCTCTCCGGCAGCGAGGACGGGGGTAATGAGTGCTTGGAGAGTGGTACGCGGGTTTGTAAATATGTTCTATTTATTACTGTTGATATTTTTAGCTATTTCTACTATCTTACAAATTAATAAATTTAGTGATAAAAAATTATTTGTCAAAGTTATTTTTAGTGCTATTTTGGTTAATTTTTCTTTACCAATTACTTTATTTGTTATTGATGCTTCTAATATGTTTATGGTTTATTTTGCTTCGACCATAGATGGGCATAGTATAGCTACATCGTTATTTCATGACGCACATTATGCAGCTACAGAAGGGTTTAGTTTTAAGGGGTTGATTGTGGGCGCGGCAATGGGTACAATGGAATTTATTGTTAATATAATAATTGCTGTGATGCTTCTCTATACGGGAATTGCTTTGTTGATAAGATTAATTGCCTATTGGGTACTAATTATTCTATCTCCCTTAGCTTTTTTCTCTTTGGCTATACCAGGAGGAAGCGGGTTTAATGAGTGGAAAGATAAATTGGTGGCCTATTCTGTTTTCGGGCCAGTAATGTTATTCTTCATTTGGTTAGCACTTTCTTTGACTGGTGCTTTAAGGG
>CAZRER010000048.1:0-6480 GCA_964599525.1 uncultured Bdellovibrionales bacterium | reverse complement strand
CAGTTTGTTTTTTAAGCTTTGTCCTTCTAAAAAGATTATTGGGATAACAGGAACTAAAGGTAAAACGACAACATCATATATCCTCAATGCTATTCTTAAGAAGGCGGGGAAAAAGGTTGTTATGGTTGGGGCTGGAAAAATAACAGTTATGGATAGATTAAAATTAATTGGTAAAAATACCTATGTAATTTTTGAACTGTCTTCTTGGCGATTATCTGCCCTGCGGAAACATAAGATTAGTCCGAAATATGCCGTTGTTACGAATATCTACCCAGACCATTTGAATTATTATAAAACTATGCGCGGATACATTAATGACAAGTTAGCTATAGTTAAATATCAAAAAAAGAATTCTTTAGCGGTTTTAAATTATGATAATAAAGAAACAAGAAAATTTTCTAGAGAAACAAAAGCAGAAGTGGCTTACTTTTCAATTAAAGATAGCAATTCTATTATTCAGGATGTCTATTTGGAAGATGAAAAAATAAAATACAGAACAGATAAAAAAGATGGAGTTATTTGTGCTGTCAATGAATTGAAAATACTTGGACGTCATAACATTTCTAATATTATGGCCGGAGCGACAATGGCTTTGAGATTAAAAATTGCCCCTAAAATTATTAGAAAAGCAGTCATTGGATTTAAAGGAATAAAACATCGACTAGAATTTATAAGCAAGAAGGGTGAGATACTATTTTATAATGATTCAGCAGCCACCACACCAGAATCTGCCGTGGCAGGAATCAATGCTTTTATAGAGGGGTCTCAATCTTCAGAAATATATTTAATTGCCGGAGGTTCTAGTAAGGAGCTAGATTTAAAAGTATTTGCCGATAAAATAACTTATACTGAAGAAGTTAAGAAAGTGGTATTGTTAAAAGGGTTGGCCAGTGATACTCTGCTAAAATTATTAGAGAAGAACGGCGGAAAGGAAAAAGTCATAAAAACGGTTAGTACCATGAAGGAGGCAGTCGACAGTGTGAATATTGCAATCAAAAAGGATAAAGTCGATCAGAATAGTCCAAAAAATATGGAAATTATTACTAATAAAATTGTATTACTTTCACCTGGCTGTGCCAGCTTTGGACTTTTTGATAATGAGTTTGATCGGGGAAATCAGTTTAGGGAAATAGTAGCCACCTTAAACAGGTAATCAGCCTAGACGGCTGAAAAGTAGATGGTAGACAATTTAATGTAAAAATTATGAAAAAAATAATATTTATAGCGGTAGGATTTATTTTGTTTTTAATGGTGTACTCCAAAATTAATAAAGAAGCTTATTCTGGGGTAGTTGATAAAAATGATAATGTGGCTGTTGATTTTGTGATTAATAAAGGTGGGGGGTCAACGGCGGTTGGAAAAAATTTAGAGAAAAAAGGTTTCGTTAAAAGCAAATATTATTTTTGGTATTATGTTTGGAAAACAAAGACCGATACAAAGTTACAGGCAGGGACTTACAGTATTGCTAAAAATATGACCATACCGCAAATGACAGATTTATTTGTGAAGGGTAAAATTAAAGATGAAAGAATAAAATTAACAATTCCCGAAGGTAGTAATAATGATAAAATTATTGAAATTTTAAAAAGCAAAAAGCCAGAGCTAGCAGATGAATTTCAAAAAATTATCAAGTGCAAATGCCTGTCTGCCGGCGAGGCAGGTTTAAATAAAGATGATTGTGCCTGTGATAAATTTAGTAAAAAATATAATTTTATTAAGAATATTCCTAAAGGTGCTGATCTAGAGGGCTATTTATTTCCCGATACTTATTTTATATCTAAAAAAGAAACAGGTGTCACGCTGGTGAATAAATTTTTAAATAATTTCCAAAAGAAAGTTGATAGTGATATTCAAAACTCGATTATTAAACAGGGAAAGACTCTGCACGAAATTATTACCCTAGCTTCAATTGTTGAAAGGGAGACTCGTGAAGACAAGGACAGGCCAGTCGTGGCTGGAATTTTTTGGAATAGATTGAAGGCAGGCATGGCTTTGGAAAGTGATGCTACTTTATCTTATGTTTTAAAAACTGATAAAATTAAGTATTTCCAAAATGAAATTAATGCTAACTCTTCCTACAATACCTATCAAAACACTGGATTACCACCTGGTCCGATTTGTAACCCGGGGTTGAAGTCTATTCTAGCAACCATTCATCCGGCCGATACAGATTATGTCTTTTTTCTAAATGATGCCAAGACAGGGGAGACTGTTTTTTCTAGAACATTTGAGGAACATAAGCGGAATAAAGTGAAGCACGGTTTATAATTAAGAACAATTTTCAATTTTCAATTTTCAATTTTTAAATAATCTTTAATGGCTTAATAAATTAATTTTCAAGTCAATGCTTGTTAATTAGGTTTTAAGACATTGAGTATCGCGACAGTGGTATTTGTTTGAAAATTGAAAATTGAAAATTGAAAATTATAAGGAGGTGTATAAATTTATAACTAAATTAGATTGGCTATTAATTGTTCCAATGTTGGCATTGGCTGTTTTTGGTTTGACCGCCATCTATTCTTTATCGCTTGGGGCAACAAACGGGGGTTCAAGTTTTTATGATCGGCAAATGATTTTTATGGGAATATCCATGGTTATTTTTTTTGCAGTTAGCTACATTGATTATAATATTTGGAAAAATTATGCGGGGATATTTTATCTAGTCAGTATTGTTCTATTAATTTTGGTTTTTATTATTGGAAAAACAACGAATGGTGCGGTTAGTTGGTTTCGTCTTGGTTTTTTTAATTTTCAACCAGTTGAATTTGTTAAGGTATCTCTAATCTTATTCTTTGCCAGATATTTTTCTCAAATTAGTACGGCAAAAATATCTTGGAAACATATTTATATTTCTTTTATCTATGCTATTGTGCCGATATCTTTAGTTATTTTGCAGCCAGATATGGGGTCAGCGATGGTTTTGATGGCGATTTGGTTGGGAATGGTGTTTCTAGCTGGGCTAAGATTATGGCAAATATTTATTTTTATCGCTGGGGGAATTTTAATCATCACAATGAGTTGGTTCTTTGTCTTGCACGATTATCAAAAACAAAGAGTGATTACTTTTTTAAACCCTTCTCAAGATGCATTAAACAGCGGTTACAATGTAATACAAGCAACTATCGCTGTTGGCTCAGGTAAATTTAAGGGCAGTGGAGTAGGAAGGGGTTCTCAGAGTCAGTTAAATTTTGTTCCAGAAAGACATACGGATTTTATTTTTGCTACCATAGCCGAAGAACGAGGTTTTGCCGGAACTTCATTAATATTATTTTTTTTCGGATTAATATTTTGGAGAATGAAGAGTATCCTTTATAAATCTAAAGATAGATTTGGCAAATTGATTGTTAGTGGAGTAATTATAGCCATACTTTTTCAAATTTGGATAAATATAGGAATGAATATTGGCTTGGTTCCAGTTACTGGAATATCTTTACCATTCTTAAGTTACGGAGGAAGTTTTTTAATTGTCAGTTTATTTTTAATGGGCATTGTGCAAAGTGTTTGGGTGAATAGAAAATAAACTGTAAATGATAAATAACAAATAACAAATGACAAATAACAAATGACAATTTACGATTTGTTATTTGTTATTTATTTGTAGCTTATAACTTATTTCTTGTATTTTAATTTGGTTATATTGACTCTAATGAAATTCAGGGCTATAATTAAGGGTGTCTATTGACATTAGTGTTGTTAAATGATAATATTAAACTTGTTATGAATAAATTAAAAACAGTTACCGACTGTCCAGTGTGTAGCAAAAAACGTTCATTACAGATGGGCAATGTAATTTCTAACAAGGAGGGTTCTTTAATGATTTATAATAAATGCCCGCATTGTTCCAGCGCCTTTATGGCCGTTGTGTCTGGTAGCAAAGAACGAGGTTTAGTCGTTGTAGAAACCTTAACTGATTTATCCTATGAGGAGGCATTAAGAGTTCAAGATAAACCAGTTTTGACTGCCGATGCAGTCTTAGAAATATACCAGAATGTTTAATAAATTAACGTAGTAATAAGTAAGATACAAGCAGTAAGATACAACTAAAATCTAAGATATATTTGTTTGTTTCTTGTGGTTTGTTTCTTGTTTCTTTATAAGTATATGTCAAAGGGAAATTTGAAAGCAGAGAAAAGAAAGTTAAAAGAAAAGAAGGCGGGATTTGTTCCAGCTGTTCTTTATGGACAAGGAATTGATAATCAAAATTTATGGATAAACGCAAAAGAGTTTGCTAAGGTTTATGCCATTGCTGGGGGAAGTACCTTAATCAACATTGATATTAACGGTGATGAAAGATCTGTGCTTATTTATGATGTACAAGTCCACCCTCTAACAAGTAATTTCGTACACATTGACTTTTTCCAAGTTGATATGAAAAAGGAAATTGAAACAGATATTGAATTGATATTTAAAGGAGTTTCACCAGCAGTTAAAGAATTGGGGGGTACATTTGTTAAAAGTATTAGTAAATTACCAATTAGATGTTTGCCAGGAAATTTGGTTGGGCATATCGATGTGGATATTTCGTCTATTCAAGATTTTGATGATTATATCTATGTAAAAGATTTAAATATTCCTGAGGGGATTGAAGTTACTTTGGATGACGATGTAGTTATAGCTTTGGCAACGGCTCCGCGAACAGCTGCTGAGATGGAAGCATTGGACGAAGAGGTTGATGGCGATATTTCTCAAGTTGAAGGGATGGAAGAGACTACTGAAGAAGGAGCTGAAAATGGAGGTGATAAAAAGATTGAAGATGGTGGTGATGAAAAAGAAGAAGATAAATAATAAATAAGTTACAAGATACAAATAACAAGATACAAACAAATCACAAGGTACAAGATACAAATAAATGACAAGATGCTAGATGTTATATTATAAGAAGTGGCTAGAAATAGGCGATCTGAATAATTAAGTATTTTAAAAAATACTGTGAAAAGGAAAAATAAAATACAATTTAAAGGAGGGGGTAAATTTAAAATAATAGCTGGTTTTATATTGGCTATTATTTTTTTATTTGGTGGGAATTTTGATGGCTTAAGCAAAAATAGACATATAAATACAATAGGGAATAAAATATTGACAGTTGAAAATGTTTTGGCAGCAGATAGCACTTTGACTCCCGAAGAACAAAAAGCACAAGAAGAACAGAAAAAATTAGAGGAAAAGGCAAAGAAAACCAAAGATAAAATTAGTGATTTAAATAAAAAAAAGAAAAAATATGAATCAAAAAAGCAAAAAGCAACCGCCGAAGCTAGTGCAATAAAGGGAGGTATTTATGAGTTGTCAAAAAATATTACAAATATTCAAGGAGAAGTAAAAGAAACAGAAAAAACTTTAAAACAAATAGAAGATGATATTAAGGAAAAAGAAAAAGAAATAACAAAAGAGAGAGAAACCATGGGATCTATTATTAGAAAAATAAATCGTCAAAAAATAAATTTAAAGATGACTATGTTGGATGGAGAAAAAGGTTTAGATGATTATATAAGAAGTAGAGATACTATGGAATCGTTACAAAAAGACATCTTAAGGCAACTTAATACCCTGAAAGAAGAAAGACGCAATCTCGAGAAAGTCAAAAGAGAAAAAAAGGAGACAAAAGAAAAGCTGGATAGTCAAAAATCTGGACTAGAAAGAGAAAAAAATAAAAAATATTGGTTGTTAAATCAAAAAAATAAAGAAATTATCGAGCACGATAAAAAAATAAAAGGCATTCAAAGGAAAATAGATAAATTAAATTCAGCTTTATCAAGTTTTTTAGGTAAGTCATTTAATACCAACGACATTGTGCAAGCTATAAAATTTGCTAGTAAAAAGACGGGTGTCCGGAAAGAGTTTTTAATGGCGATGTTGGATAAGGAAACTGATTTGGGAAGATTTACTGGCGGGTGTACCTATAAAAACACAAGAATGAAATCAGCTGACAAAGCCGAATTTAAAAAGATTTGTAAATCATTGGGATACAATTATAAAAAGAAAAAAATATCTTGCTCTTTGAGCTACGGTTATGGTGGGGCCATGGGGGTGGCTCAATTTATGCCAACTACTTGGATTGGATATAAAAATGCAATTTCAAATTATACGGGGCATCGACCACCAGATCCCTGGAGTCTTGTTGATGGAGTGATGGGAATGGCAGAGAAATTAAGAAGGGCAGGAGCTAACAAGAAAAGTAAAGAGCACTATGCTGCTAAGGCTTATTATTGTGGTGGTCCGGGTAGTCGTTATTGGAATACCCATTGTGAGGCTTATGCTGACACGGTAATTAGCTGGGCTAAAGGAGGGTATAAAGAATACTTTTAAATTTTAGGAAACTACGAATTGGAGCGAGCAAGGCCTTGCCTCTAGAATGAGGCGATAGCCGAGTGAGAGGCGAGGCCTTTAGCGAGCGGATAAACTTTACGAAATTAAAATTTGCCAGAATGGGGGAGATGGTATAATATTTAAGAAGTTAGGAATTTAAGAAGTTAGGAATTTAGG
>CAZRER010000047.1:3238-6608 GCA_964599525.1 uncultured Bdellovibrionales bacterium | reverse complement strand
TCAACACGGAGAGGTGGCAGAGTGGTCGAATGCGCATCGTTGGAAACGATGTGTGCCGCAAGGTACCGCAGGTTCGAATCCTGTCCTCTCCGCTTTGATGATATCAAAAGAAGGTTCGTCCAGTCATTCGACTGGACGGGGAATCGGATGATTCTCCGAATCCTGTCCTTTTCGCTTTGGGTGTAATTAGGATTAATACATTGATGAAATAGGCTCAGTGCTATCATGTTGTAAAATTAATTTTTTAACGTTTAGGTTTATGAAAGATATAATTGAAATAGATTTTAATAATCCAGATATTTACAAAGAAAAAGTTTGGGGAAATACTGCAGAAGTGGTTAATTTTGTAAATAGAAATCCGAAAGAATTTGACGACAAAATTATTGGAGAAATATTTTTAGTTTCTACTCACCCAGCAGGATTAAGTAAATTTACCAATGGACATTTTTTAAAAGATGAAATTTATAATGAGGAGTCTGTTTTTGGAAAAACGGTTGGTCCCAAAGGCGAATTTCCTTTGTTATTGAAAGTTTTGTCGGCTCAAGAATTTTTATCTGTGCAAACCCATTATAAAAATAAAACTGAAGCCTGGTATACCTTATCCGATGGAGAAATGCTTTATGGTTTGACTATTGCTGGAGAAAAGATGCTACAAACTAAAGAGGGCAGGGAAAAACTAGCAGTAATTATGGAAACTGCAAAAACTGTTGAAGAATTATCAAAATATTTTAATCATGTTAAGTTTAAGGCTGGAAAAACCTATTTAATTCATGCTGGAATAGTGCACTCTTTATTAAAGGGAACAATTCTAGAACCGCAAAAGAATTCAAATCTAACAATTAGAGGTGGTGATTGGGGGCGTAATGACCCAAATCGTCCTTTGCAAATTGATGATTTTTTTGCTTCAATTTATCCCTATGCTCTTGAGCCAAAAGCTATTGATCCTAAATATAAAACGTATCGAACGGATAAAGTAGCCCCAAAAAATTCTGAGCATGCCTGTCTGGTAGCCACAGAAGATTTTGCTCTGGATAAAATTTTGTTACAAGACGGAACTAGAATGTTGGAAACTTTTACAGATAGATTTTTTATTGCTATAGTTATTGAGGGAGATGATGTTGAGCTGACCAATGGCGTTGTTAATAAGAGCCTTAAGAAAGGACAGGTTTTTATTCTGGGTGCTACATCAAATGAGTGGACGTTTAGTGGGACGGGAGAAATTTTATTGGTTTATGTTCCACATATCAAAAAAGGAATTATTACTCCTTTGAAAAATAAAGGGTATAGTTATCAAGAAATTGCAGAAGTTGGTGGGCCAACATTGAGAGAAAATGATGTTTACATTAGAATGAAAGAGATAGGATTGGTTTAGTCGAAAGTCTATAAAGTCTATAAAGTTTGTAAAGTTCATAAAGTGTGTAAAGTTTGTAAAGTTCATAAAGTATGTAAAGTTTGTAAAGTTCATAAAGTTCATAAAGTATATAAAGGCTATAAAGTCTATAAAGTCTATAAAGTATATAAAGGTTGTAAAGTTTATTAAGAGTTAAATTAATAAAATTATGAAAAATATTATCGGACATAAAAATCCAGATACAGATTCAATTTGTAGTGCAATTGCTTATCAAGATTTTTTGACAAAGCAGGGTGTTGAAGCCAAGGCTTTTGCTTTGGGAGGGTTAAATAATGAAACAAAGTTGGTGTTGGAAAAATTTCAAGTAGAAGCGCCAGAAATAATTTCAAAACTACCTGAAAGGGCGGAGGTTATTTTAGTGGACCATAACGAAAGAAAACAAACAATTGATAATGTACAAGATTTAGAAGTTGTAGAAATAATTGATCATCATAAAGTTGATATACAAACAGACAAACCAATTTCTATTTTAGTGAAACCCTTGGGGTCAACTTGTTCAATTATTGCCGAAAAATATTTTGATAACAATGTTGAGTTAGATAAAAAAATAGCCGGACTTTTATTGTCGGCGATTATTTCAGATACTTTATTTTTCCGGTCACCAACAACTACCGAAAAAGATAAAAATTTAGCGAATGAATTAGCAAAAATTGCTGAAGTAGAAAATATGGAAGAATGGAGCCTAGAAATGTTTAAGGCTAAAAGTGATTTGGGAGATATTAGTGTAGAAGATTTAATTAAATTAGATTATAAAACATTTACTTTTAAAGATGGTGATTATGGAATTGGAGTAATGGAGACTACTAATATTAATTTTGGCCTAGATAAAAAAGAAGAAATTTTGCAAAAACTTGTTGAAATAAAACAAAAGGATAATTTAAAAGGGGTTTACTTTGTGATAGTAGATATTTTAAACGAAAAGGGCTATGCTCTATACTCTGGCAATGATGAAAAGGAGTTGTTCACAAAATTATTCAAGGCTGAAGATCAAGGCGGGGTGTTATTTGTGGATAAATTAGTTTCTCGAAAAAAACAAATTGTACCTGTATTTGAAAATCAATAGTTTCCAAATAGGAGGTAGAATATACATGACAAGACACAGCTAAATTACAAAAAATAAGAAACAAAATATAAAACCGCGGCGAAGCCGCGGTTTTGTTTTGAAAATTTTAAATTTGAAATTAAAGCGAAGCGTCAGTGTTGTCTCCCTAAAATTATTGCCGAAATGCTTTTTGGTTTTAGTTTTTTTAATTCTTTGGCATAGTTGAAAATTGTAGAACCAGTAGTGCTAACATCATCAACAATAAGAATGTTTTTATTAATTAAATTTTTCATCGGTAAATTATATTCTCCCCAAAAAAAAGACTTGTTAATTTTAAATATATTTTTTAAGTTAGCCTGTCGTTGGCTGTAATTTTTAATGTCTTTTTGTGGCTTGGTATGATGGGCTCGAAGAATTAAGGGATTAAAATCATCTCCTAGTATAGGAATTTCTAATCCTGGTAATAAATTGACTGATAGTTCTTGAGCTAATAATTTGGATTGGTTGAACCCTCGCCAACGAAGGCGTCGGGGGTGTAATGGTATTGGTAAAATGTAGTCTGGAGTAGGGATGGTTAATTTTGCGCTATTCTGAATGATTAGTTTAGCAAGTGGTTTAGATAAGTTTTGTGCAAATTTATATTTAAACAGATGAATGGCCTTTGATAATAAATCATTTTTGTAGTCGGCTATTACAATTAGTCTATCAATACTAGGTTTAAATTTTTCTATACAAACATTGCAAACCTCTCCATTTAGAGTAATTGATTTTTCACAGTAAGGACAAACTTGTAGATCGAGGGGTTTAATTGATTTTAGACATTCTGTACATAAAATTTCGTTAGGTTTACCACATTCAATGCATTCAACTGGAAAAATTAAATCCAACACAAAATCTTTTAATATAGTAATGGTGGA
>CAZRER010000047.1:0-3138 GCA_964599525.1 uncultured Bdellovibrionales bacterium | reverse complement strand
AAATAAAGTGATGGCAATGATAATATTACTTGAGGATGATTTTGTTATTTTTGAGTGTAAGTGTGATTTTAGTGGGTGTTTTTTTCTTTAGTAATTCTTTAGCCAAAAGAGGTTCAACGAACTTTTGTATATTTTTTCGAATTAGACGAGCTCCTTGAGTGTTTTCTGGTACTGTTTGTTTATCCAGCTTTGTTTGCCCATAAGATAAACTTTGTTTTGCAAGAAACTTAATAGCAGGTGCTGTAATAGTTAGAGTTATGTTTTTATTTTTTAATTTTTTCTTTAACTCTGTTAAATCCTTAGTCACAATTTTTAATAATTCTTTTTCTTGTAAGCTATTAAAAACGAGAGTGTCATCTAGTCTGGCCAATAATTCTGGGGGTAATGATTTATTTAATCTGTGTAGAATTATTTTTTGGGCATTTTTTTCTTTGTTTATAATTTCTTTTTTGGAATGACTAAACCCAAGGGTACTTACCTTGTTTAATTCATTGGTGCCAATATTTGAAGTTAAAATTATTAAAGTGTTTCTGAAATTAATTTTTTTATTTTTAGAATCGACGATTTCTCCTTCTTCTAAAATTTGTAAAAGAATATTAAGAACACTTGGGTCTGCCTTTTCAATTTCATCAAATAGAACAACGCTAAACGGGTTTCGTAAAATTTTATCACTAAATTCACCACTGTTCTCATAGCCAACATAGCCAGCTGGTGCTCCTAATAAACGTGATAAAGCATGTTTTTCGGTGAATTCGCTCATATTAATTTGAATCAAAGAAGGCGTTCCGTTGGGAGAGATTGCTTGGGATAGTAATTTTGCGGTCATTGTTTTACCGACTCCAGTTGGTCCAATGAATAAAAATGAACCAAGTGGTCCTTCTTGACGACTAAGTCCGGTAAGACGACGCAAAATAGTTTCAGATATTTTTCTTTTAACATGTGGTTGTCCAACGAGAGCGGATTGCAGAGTTTTGGTAACTCTATTAGGTAGCTCTGAGCTGTGATTAAGTAATAATTCTGGGGAAATATTGGTTATGGAAGACAAGGTTTCCAGGATGTCTTGTTTATTAATTATAATTTGTTTTCGTTTGTTTAACTGTTGAATTGATTTTTGTTCTTGCTGTAATTTTTTAACTAATTTTTCTTCATCTTGTTTTATTTCTAGGGCTTTACTGTATTGACTATTAAGAACTAATTTGTCTTTGATATTTAAAAGTTTTGTTAGGTGCTTTTTTGTAAGATGATGTTTTTTTAGTAAGGAGGAGTTAATTTCTTGAGAACGTTTTCGAGAGGCAGTCTCGTCTAGAAGATCAATGGCACTGTCTGGTAAAAATCTATTGGTAATATATTTTTTAGCTAAAATAGCTGATTGTTCAATGGATTCCTTGTCGAAGGATACTTGATGATAATTTTCGTAATACTTTTTTACACCTTGCAATATTTCAATGGTTTCTGCTTCTGTTGACTCTTTGATAAGCAGAGGTTGTAGTCGACGTTCTAGAGCATTGTCTTTGTCAATATATTTTTTATATTCATTAATGGTAGTTGCTCCAATAATTTGAATTTCACCTCTGGCCATAGCTGGTTTTAAAATGTTAGCTGCATCCATTCCACCGCTAGTATTTCCAGCTCCTATTAAAGTATGAATTTCGTCAATGAAAAGGATTATATTGCCATCTTTTTTTACCGTATGCATAATTTCTTTTAAACGTGCTTCAAATTCTCCACGAAAAGTTGTTCCCGCTATTAATTGGCTCAAGTCTAATAGTAATATTTTTTTATTTATTAAGTGAGTTGGAACATCAAAAGATTTTATTTTTTTAGCTAAGCCCTCAACAATAGCTGTTTTTCCTACACCAGGATCACCAATTAGAATCGGATTATTTTTATTTTTTCTTCCGAGGATGTGTGTCAGTCTAGAAAGTTCTTCATCTTTGCCAATTAAAGGAGGATTTTTTTCTGCTTGTTTTGATAAGTCAGTACAATATGTTTTTAAAATATCATTTTTATATGCCGGCCTCAAAAAATTATCACTGGGTAGCATTTCGTTGATTATATTATTTATCTCACGTTGTATTTCATTAGGCGTTTGTTTATTAAAACTCTTTGAGTTTTGTGTAGTAATTTCTTCTAATTCTTTGGATAATTCTATTTCGATAAAAGCTTGAGCTAGATGTTCAGTGCCAACTAAATTACTATGGGAAGCATAGGCAATTTCCACGGCATACATTATTAAATCAGAAGCAGATAAGCCAGAATTTTTTTTTAGTTTTGCAATAGCACTTTTTTTTAGTCTTGGATTAAGAGAGGTAAGAATATGTTTGCCATAACAACCATCTTTTTCTAGAATGGCATTAATGATGGTAGCAGCTTTTATATTTTTTAGGTTGGTTTGTTTGCTTATTTTACCTTCTTTGAAAATGACGTCTTGGGCGTTTTTTGTAAAATATTGATACATCTTAGAATATGTGTTATAATTAATTATATATTATATAAATTGATATAAAAAATAGTATTAAATTTTTAGGTAATGTTTGTGACTATTTATTGAATATATTGGTCTTAACGTTTGTAAATTATAATTTTGTTGTGGCGGTTTTAAATAAGTCCAGATTTTGTTTGCTTTCGCTTGCCTGTGCCATTTTAGGAAAAAGATGAATAGTTCTAATATTTTATTTGGCGTATTTGAAATTTAATGTTATAATGGTGTATATGTATTAAAACTAGCATATAATTAGTTTTTTTTCAAGGCTTTAAATAAGTAGAGAATCGTTTTTAGTCTTAATAAATAAAATAAATTTAAAAGAAAAAAATGACTGTTCCATCCATTAGTGATCTCGCAGCTAATATTTCCAAGCAATTTTCTGGTGAAAAAATCGCTGTTGGTGTTGATATAAGTACTAAAAGCGTTAAGGCTGTTGTTTTAAATAAAAAAGATAATCAGATTATTTTAGAAAACTATTCTATTGCCAGAACTAAAAATCCGTTAATTGAAATTGGTAATACTGGCGTTATTAACAATTTTGCTGGGGCTGTTGTCAAAGATTCTCTAGAAAATGCTGGTATTAAAAATAAAATACTTAATATAGCTATTCCCAGTTTCACTTCTTTGATTATTACAATAGAGGTTCCACATAT
>CAZRER010000046.1:0-6779 GCA_964599525.1 uncultured Bdellovibrionales bacterium | reverse complement strand
TCCCTTGGACTTATAATCCGTGCGGGTTCAAGTCCCGCCCCGAGCACTAGAAAAATTTAAGTCCCGCCCCGAGCACAAAAAATCGTTGACATTTTGTCAACTTTTTTAATATAACAACACTAAATTAAAGAAGCGGGTGGTGAAATGGGTAGGAGTAAAGCGGATGAGCTTTGCTCAGGGACTTAAAATCCCTTGGACTTATAATCCGTGCGGGTTCAAGTCCCGCCCCGAGCACTAGAAAAAGTTTAAAATGGTTTCATTTGGCAAATATTGTTGGGTATGGTATAGTGATGGTATTAAAAGAAAAAAAGATAAAAATAAAAGATTAAAATAAAAAAATGGTAAAAGCAATTGCGCCTAAGGCGAGTCAGTCCAGTGCTGAAAAAACAAAATCCAAAATTAAATCTAAAATTAAAACTAAAAAGACGACTACGCCAAGTACAAAAAAAGTCGTAGTGACTAAGAAAAAGGTAATGCCTAAAACAAAAAAAACGGTAAAAGCGGGAAAAAAGGTTATAAAAAAGACAGTTAGTAAAAAAAGAATAATTTCAAAAAAACGAAAAGCCACAAAACAAAAAGTTGCTAAAAATAATATACCTATACCGAGCGAAATCGGTGGAATGAAAACGGCATCTTTTATTTATTTATTAACTGGGGTTCTTGAGTTTGTTATGGCCATACCATTTTTAGGATGGTTAATTGGGATTAGTAGTTTTGGATTTATGTGGGTTGCAGGCATTGTTCTGAATATTGTGGCAATTGTTGCTTTAGTTAATCGTAAAAAACCTATTTATGCCAACGTCATAGCAATTGTGGCAAATGTTTTTGGGGTGGTACCATTTTTGGGGTGGTTTTTGCACTTGGTAGCCACAATTTTATTAACCATATTATTTTTCAAGGAAGAGAAAAAGAATTAAAAAGACAAAAAATACAAGTATGAATTAAAAAAACCAACTTTTTCCAAGTTAGTTTTTTTAATTTTATCATTTAATTTGTTACTTAATCTATTATTTAATTACCCACCCGTCTTTAGTTTGCTCTAATCTTCCTTCGATCTCAAATCCGCTAGCCAGTTTATGTCCGCCACCTTTAAACGATTGAGCAATTTTAGAAACATCTACTTTTTTATATTCTTCTGATCGAAGTGACGCCTTTATTTTATTGTCGTCTCTTTCAGTGAGAACTAGCGAAAATTTAGTTTCAGAAACAGTGTTTAATAATTCTGATAATTTTGCAGGGTCAACATCCTTTATAGAGACTTTATATTTTTTTAAATCTTCTTTGGTGATATAAGAAACAGCCATACCAGTTTTTTTATTGATATGCGTTCTATTAATAGCTACACCCCATAATTTTAAAACAGCCAGAGATTTATTAGATGATAATATTTTATTTATTTTATATATGGAAGCTCCATTTCGCATTAATGTCCCAGCTATTTCTAATATTTCAGGAGAGGTGCTATTATGTTTAAACCCACCAGTATCAAACCAAATTCCATTTAATAAAAATTGAGCGATAGACGAATTAATGGCAAACTGGGTATATTCAAGAAATCTAAAAATAATCTCAGAAGTTGATGAAGCTGTGATTGTTCTGATATTTAAGGCTCCAGCTATTCTCGTCTTTCGGTGATGGTCAATATTAATGATCTTTTTTGGAGGATTTTTTAAAGAGGAAATTTTTTTGTTTATTCCTAATTTGAAATAAACATCTCCACGATCAAGAATTATAATAACATCTTTATTTTGAAGATTTAGGCTTGTGGTGAGGAGTTTTTTGGGAAATAGTTTATTTAAATTTGAACTTGGCTCATCAATACTATAAATTTCCACTTTTTTATTGTCTGGTAAACTCTCAATATATTTTTGCAAACTAAAAGATGAGCCCAAAGCGTCAGCGTCTGGACCAGGATGAATTATCAACAAAAAATTATTATATTTTTTTATGATAGATTCTAGCTCTTTAAATTTACCATTAAATTTATTTGGTTTCATAGTATTAAAATAGGATTCTTAAGAAACTTAAGAATCCTAAGCATCTTACGTAAGTAGTTACTCTTTAGCAATTTGATCAAAAATTTCATCAAGTTTAGTAATTTTACTCCCAGTATTGTCTAATTCAAAATGTATTTTTGGAAAATATTTACTGTGAAATTTTTGATTAAACTTTTTCTGAATACGAAATATTTCTTTCCCAAGTGTTTTCAATGTATAGTCTATTTCTTCCTCTGGAAAAACACTTACGAATATTTTAGTATATCGTAAATCTTTAGAAGTGTCAACCTTGGTGACCGACGCAAAAACACCTTGTTTAAGAGCAAGATCTTTAGTTATAATTAAAGATATTTGGTCTCGGATAAAATCATTTACTTTATCAATACGGTTTGACATATTTTATGAATTTAAGAATTTAAGATTCTAGGAATTTGGGAAAATCTAGGGGTAGATTTAGTATCATTCTCATTATGCAAAATTAACAAATCTAAAGACTAAATATTTGTACATTCGTAGTAATTACAGGAACTATAGACTATAGCAATCCCGTCGAAGCTTAAATTTTACGTTTAACCTCTTCCTCCTTAAAGCTCAAAAGAATATCTCCAACCTCAATCTTCTCAGTTCCTTCAAAAGTTAAACCACATTCAAAATTTTCCTTTACTTCTTCAACTTCCTCTTTGTTATGTTGTAGCTGAACAAGCTTTCCTCTGTTGATAGGCTGTTTGTCTCGGAGAATTTCAATTTGCGCACCTTTAACTATTTTTCCATTCATAACTTTACCACCAACAATCATACTTTTCTTCATATTTTTGAAAATAGCCAAAACCTTCAATCTTCCTAAATCAGTTCTTTTAATTTCCGGAGCCAATCTAGAAGACATTTCTTCCTTCACATCTTCAATAAGTTCATAAATAATGTTATAAGATTTTGTAATAATCTCCGTTTTTTCAGCTAATTGTTTAGCAGATTGAGTCGGGTGCACATTAAATCCATAAACTGTAGCCCCACCGCTTTGAGCAGTTTGAATATCTTTTTCCGTAATTGGTCCAACACCACTTTGAATTATTTTTAAAACAATTTCTTTTGAGCTAATCGTTTGTAAAACTTGAGTGATAGCCTCAAGACTTCCTTGGGTATCAGCTTTCAAAATTATTGAGTATTTGTTCATCAGAGAAGCGTTGATATCATTAATGATAGCCGAAGAATCTAAGTCTCGTTTTGTTTCATTGCCTCCAAGAAGTTTTATTTTCCGTTTTGCTTTTACATCAATTATCTGTAAAATTTCATTACTTTTTGGTACTTCTGATAATCCATAAATAGTAATAGGCATTGATGGCGGTGCCTTAGAAATTGGTGTTCCAGTATAATCTTCTATCTTACGAACTCTCCCACTGATATTGCCAATCAAAACATCCTGTCCAACTTTAAGTGTTCCTGTTTTAATAATAATATTTGCTAGGGGTCCTTTTTTAGGGTCTTTCTCTGCTTCTAGCACGACACCTAAAGCGTCTCGGTCATAGTCAGCAGTTAATTCACTCATGTCAGCCACAAGTAAGACTGTTTCTAGTAGTTCGTCTAAATTCTTATTATTTTTAGCAGAAATTTCAACAAAAGGAGTATCTCCACCGTATCCTTCTACCAATAATTCATTTTCAGCTAACTCCTGTTTAACACGATTTATATCAGCATTTTGTTTGTCTATTTTGTTAATGGCTACAACCGTTGGTATTTTTTTCTCGGCTAAAAATTTAATTACTTCTTTAGTTTGAGGCTTAACTCCATCATCGGCCGCCACCACTAAAATTGCGATGTCAGCAATACTAGCACCTCTTTCTCGCATAGCTTGGAAGGCTTCGTGTCCAGGGGTATCAATGAAAGTGATTAATTTACCTTTTTCTTTTACCTGATAAGAACTAATATGTTGAGTTATTCCCCCAGCCTCCTTGTCGGCCAATTTTGTTTTTTTAAGAGTATCCAGAAGAGTTGTTTTTCCGTGATCAACATGCCCAAGGACAGTTACGATAGGTGGGCGAGGTGTTAAGTTTTTGCTATTTTCCTGTTCGGCCTTAAGAAGTTCGGTTAATTTATCAGCCACAAGTTCTTCAGTGTCATCAATCACTTTGTGGTCTAATTCTGTTTTAATTTCTAATTCCTCAGCAATAATAGCAGCGATATCATAATCCACCAATTCATTAACGTTCGCCACGATACCATTACTCATCATAACTTTGATAAGCTCGGTAACGGCAATATCAAATTTCTTCGCTAAATCACCGACAGTTATTTTTAGTGGTAGTTTAATTACTTGTGACTCTTTTTTTTCTTCAGGCATAAATTTTTTAATAATATTATAAATTGTAGTAAGTTATTTTTAAAACAAAAAACACCTCCTTTTCTTAATTCTGAAGCCTTTTCGTTGTTTTGTCAATGCTTGATTTTATAACAGGCATCTTTCTTAGAAATAAGGGGACTATTTCCAGTCATTTAAATTTTATTATCGTTGGCAATCTTTTTATGTGTTTTATATAAATTATCTTTCATTTTATAACCAATAACACCTTTGTATAGTTTATATAAATTAGCTAATTTTTCCGGTGAAGTCTTTGTAATTTGTCCAGGCTTATATTTGTTTAATAAAAATCTTTTGTTTTGGATAAAATTATTTTTAAGCTATTTTACAATAAATTCAAATGATTTGGCAATTGTCCAATGAGTACCGTCAGTAGAAGCATAAGCGTATAAAGTATAATTACCAGGCTTATCTATGGTTTCGTCAACCAATCCATCTGCTTGCTCATTATTAAATTGGGTTAGACTTCCAAAGGAACCCTCTGTATCACTATCATCTAGACCAAGATCAGTATAAGATTTAGTCTTATCCCCTTGGCAAATTTCTGTTTTTAAATAGAGTGATTTTTCATTGGAGGGACTTTCTATAAAAACACCATAGCCTAAATTCTGTAATTCGTCTAGAGTGTATTCTTTTTTAAGTTTAGTATTCTCAATCTCTTCTATCTTGCCAATTTTTAAAGTTAAATTTTGATACTCTTTTTTCTCTAAATTAACAGCTTCACATTCATCCATTACTTCCGCTTCTTTATTTGAAATAAATTTTTCATTTGGATTTGTATTAACTTCTCCAACAATTTCACCTTTATTAAAACCAGATATGTAAATTCCAATACCAGCTAGTCCTAAAATAATGATTCCTATAAAAATTTTCACTTTCATATTTTTTTATTAATTATTAAATAAATTATTTAATTGATTATTTATGTTGTAATATTTTTTACATTTACCAGCCAGATAGCTTAATTTAATTAAGTTGTGCTTTCTGATTTATTTTTTTTATGATTTCTATAACTTGAATTACTTATTTCTCTCCAATAAAATAGTTTAATAATTTAAAAATGTAATATAATATGATAACATTTCCCAAATTATTCTCCCTATTGTAAGAATAATTATAATAAAAAAGATATAGGACAACAAAAATATTATTAGACTTTTCCACATGTTCCATTCAAAAAATAACTTTAAGTTTCTAACAAAGAATACAACAAAAAATATTTTTAAAAGAAGCTGAATTAAGTTGGCTATTGTAGCATTACCACCACAAAACAACGGCATAAATATGTTTAAGGAAAAATAAATAACATATAAAGAGAAAAAATACATCATTAATACAGTCATATTCTTATAATTACTTTTCTCTCGAAAAATATACGCCCATAACCATAGCGCCAATACCCAACCATAAAACATAAAAATAAACTCGGAAGCATTTTTAATTATATTTATAGTCACGTTTATCCAGCCAGGCCATAAAAATATTGTGGTGCCTATTGCATTTGGACCTATTAACGCTGGTTTAACTGCCAATGCCAAAAAGAATACTGCGGATAATACAAGGCTGTTTATAATAACTATGAGAAAAATTCGTTTTGAGGAATGCTTTGTGTTTTTTATTTTTTTAATGGTGTTCTTGTTGCTGGAAATTAAATACCAGCTTAATTGCAAGTACTGTAAAAACATATTGTTTATGTTAAAAAATTATTTGTAAAACTTCAGATTTCTATTCATAAAACTTTTTATAAATCCATTTTTGTAACCATGATTGGTTTTTTTCCTGTACGACTTTTAATCTTTGAGGTTATTCTACATCTTCAACATAAACCCCGTTGTCTTTTTGCGGTTTGTATTTAGATGATTCTTCGAATTTTACCCATCTATCTTCACCTTGAACTGTTTTAGTTTTGGAGTCATAATTTTCGTTAATATATAATTGATATTTGCCGTTTTCTTTGATATATTTTTCATCTTCAGGCATCCAAGGATGAATTTTTGGTACTCCATGATTTTCTAAATATTCCACACATTTTTCTCTATAATCTGCTCCACGATAGTTTAAGGAAACGGATGGGCGAAAAGTAAGACCTTCAATTGTCCAAACAATATCAGGTTTATTGTCTTGCATTTCTACCATAAAATTAACCCCTCGTTTTAATAATTCATAGGCGAATTGCCAAGACATATTGCCACTGCACAACCCAAGTGTGGATCGTTTAAATTCTCCAATCTCTTTATCAACATCTGCTCCATAATCCAAAAGTAATTTAAAATTTTCAAATCTATCGGACAGTTCTGCTTGAAGCAAGGCGGTGGGATTAGCGTTTTCTGGTAGTTCAGCATCAATATCTTTTACTAATCCCGACTCTAGTAATGTTTTAAGATAAAAAATATCAGGTGATTTGGCGGTTAAATGAAAGACGGTGTAAT
>CAZRER010000045.1:0-6835 GCA_964599525.1 uncultured Bdellovibrionales bacterium | reverse complement strand
ATTATTTTTTCTTGCAATATTCTTAATATGAAGTATACTTAATACTTGTAACCATAATAAATAATTGGATCTAAATTACAGTTGATATTGAAAATTATTTCCCACGAAACTGTTTCTTACTTCTTTATAAATAATATGTCAAAAGAAAATGTAGCTATCCGTTTTAGTGAAGTTAGTTTTAAGCATGAAAGTGGAAAAGAAATTCTCGATGAAGCCTCTTTTGCTCTGCGAGAAGGAATGAAGGTCGCCCTTATGGGTCAAAATGGAGCTGGCAAAACCTCTCTTTTTAATTTAATCATGGGAAAAACTAACCCATCCAGTGGACACATTTACCGAGATGAAGGACTAACTATTGCTTGTGCTCAACAAGTAATCCCAGCCGAACAATTGGATCTAACTATTCCTGAGTTTTTTAAGATTTATTTCAAGGGAGAGGATTATGAATTAGATATGAATATCAATGAGGCTATGGAAGCGGTCAATATTTCTTTACCAATAGACAAGAAACTATCTTCTTTTTCCGGTGGACAACAAGCTCGATTACTTTTAGCTTCAGCCTTAATTCAAAAACCAGATATTTTATTGTTAGATGAACCTACTAATAATCTTGATGCCGATGGCATTGGACACTTATTAACCTTTCTGATGATGTATGAAAAAACTTGCATTGTAATTTCCCATGATGCTGATTTTTTAAATATGTTTACCGATGGGGTATTATACTTAGATATTTTTAACCATAAAATAGACCAATTCGTTGGCGACTATTATACAGTAGTCGAAGAAGTAAAACTTCAAATTGAAAGAGAAAATAAAAAAAATGCTCAATTTGCAAAAAAGATTGCAGCCCACAAAGAAAAAATAAACTATTTTGCCAACAAAGGTGGTAAGATGCGTTTAATTGCTAAAAAAATGAAAGACGAAGTAGCCCAGATGGAAGAAGATAAGGTTGATGTGCGACAAGAAGACAAAACTATTCGTGATTTTAATATTCCAGCTGATTTAAATTTTGTTGGAGATGTTATTAAAATAAATTCTCTGACTGTTATGGAAAATGGTGAACCAACGCCAAAAAAAGTCGAAATTATTCTAAGAAAAAAAGAAAAGCTATTGCTCAAGGGACCAAACGGGATTGGTAAAACCACGTTACTTGAACGCTTATCTAGAAATGATTCTCCTGATGCTACAATATCGAAAGATGTAAAAATAGGCTACTACCGACAAGATTTTTCAACCCTAGATTTTAATGAAACAGTCTATAACACATTAATTACTGCTATGCCTGCCGAAAATGAAGAAAGGATGCGAGCAACTGCTAGTGGGTTTTTGATAACGGGGAAAGAAATGGATGCTAAAATTGGCAGTCTTTCCGAAGGGCAAAAAGGGCTAGTAGCTTTTGCTCAACTCGTACTTATGGAACCAGAACTTTTAATTTTAGATGAGCCAACCAATCATATTAACTTTAGGCACCTCCCCGTCATTGCCAAAGCCCTAAAAGAATATCAAGGAGCAATGATTATTGTTAGTCACGTCCAAGATTTCATCGACCAAATTGAAATCAAGGATACTTTAGATTTAGGAGCATTGTAGAGATCCTTCACAAAAGTGTGCCTGACATATAATTAAATATTAATCATTGATTAAAAATCATATCATATCAGATAAAACACAAAACCGCGGCGGAGCCGCGGTTTTGTGTTTTTACTTTTGACTTTCTACTTTCCAATTTTTAATTGGTCCGCCTTGGGTGGATAACTTTTTACTTTTTACTTTCAACTTTTAACTTTAAAACCGTGCTTTACATCATCGGCATTCCTCCGCCCATACCGCCCATTCCTCCACCGGTCATAGCGGCAGCAGCCGCAGCAGCATCTGCACCACCTTTTTCTTCTGGGATATCTGTCACAACAGCTTCCGTAGTTAAAATCATAGCCGCTGTCGAAACACTGTTTCGTAAAGTTGAAATAACTACCTTAGCTGGGTCAATAATTCCCTCTTCAATCATATCGATATATTCCCCCGTGGAAGCATTGTAACCTTTTGTAATATCATTGATTACATTGCTAACAACTAAATCTGGAGAGACGCCTGCATTAATAGCAATTTGTCTCATTGGCATTTCCAAAGATTTAATTAAAATATCCAAAGCAGCTCGCTCTTCCACTGAAATTCTTTTTTCTTCTTTCTTTTTTAACTTATCTAACTTTAAAGCTTCTATTAACAGAGCCGTGCCACCTCCAGCCACAATCCCTTCTTCAATAGCTGCTTTAGTAGCTTCTACAGCATCATCAACTCGATGTTGTTTTTCTTTTTGCTCAACTTCCGTAGCAGCTCCAACCTTAATGATAGCCGCCCCTCCAGTTAATTTTGCCAACCTTTCTCTAAGTTTATCTTTATCAAAATCACTTTCCTCTCGATCAATCTGTGCTTTAATTTGACTAACTCGTTCGGCTAAATCTCCCTTTTTCCCTTTTCCATCAATAATAATTGTCTTATCTTTGCTAGAAATTACCTTGCCAGCCTCCCCTAAATCAGAAATTTCTATATCCTCTAATTTCATTCCTGTTTCTTCGGTAATAACCTTGCCTCCAGTTAGGATAGCAATATCTTCCATCATTGCCTTTTGATTATCCCCAAATCCTGGAGCTTTTATAGCTAAAACATTTAAAATACCTTTTAATTTGTTTAAAACTAAGGTAGTCAAAGCCTCACCTTCAATATCTTCAGCTAAAATCACTAATTCTTTTTTACCTTCCTGGGTAAGTTTTTCTAATATTGGTAATATTTCTTTAACAGCTGAAATTTTCTTGTCAGTAATTAAAATGTAAGCATCTTTTATTTCCGCTTCCATTTTTTCAGTATTAGTTACCATGTATGGAGAAATATAGCCCTTATCGAACTGCATTCCCTTAACAATTTCGTGAGTTATTCCAAATGTTTGAGATTCTTCAACGGTAATTACCCCATCCTTTCCAACTTCATCTATTACTTTAGCAATAATCTTACCAACTTCTTTATCTTGAGCAGAAATTGTTGCCACTTGAGCAATAGACGAACTATCATTAACCTGTTTAGAGCTCCTAGTAATCTCACGAATAACTTCCTCGGCGTATTTTCGCAAAGCATCTTTTAATTCAATAACATTTACACCTTTAGAAATCATCCTAGCTCCCTCCTCAGCGATAACTTGTGTTAGTAAGGTTGCCGTAGTAGTTCCATCACCGGCAGCATCATTAGTTTTATTAGCAACTTCTTTAACCATTTCAGCACCAATATTTTCATATTTATTTTCTAATTCAATTTCCTTAGCAATTGTTACTCCATCATTAGTTATGGTTGGACCACCAAATCCTCGATCCAAAATAACATTGCGTCCTTTAGGACCTAAGGTTACTTTTACAGTATCTGCAACTTTTTTTACCCCCTCCATAATTTCTCGACGAGCTTCCTCGTCAAATTTTATTTGTTTTGCCATTATTTTAGTATCAATTATCGATTATCAATCTTCTTATTTTTAAAAGATTTGACAATTGATAAAGACATATTTTAATTATTATTTATTGTAGCTTGGCTAGGATTACCTATTATATGCCCTATTATCCAAGCTTTTCAGGTGCTATTTTCAAACATATATTCTGATTATCTCCTCTTAATAATTAAAAAGAAAAAATACTAACCAGAAAACAACACCTAAAAAGTTTAGAAAGGAATTAAAGTTTAAAAATCTTAAATTAATCATTACTTTTCTTATTTTAACTTTCTTTAAAAAAAAGTCAAGCACTCTCAATGTGAGAGTGCTAAAAATCACTCTCCTTGCACTCCCTAATTGGTGCAATTCGTTTTTTATTGCCACCTTCATGTTTTTTACCCCACTTCTGAACACCTTCTTCCCACTTCTCAAATTGTGGATCATCCTCGGGATTTTCTGGAGCATCTCCTAGTGGATCATCTTTGTCCACATAATAAAGGATGGTATGTCCAATAAAGAATTTCTTCTTCTCTATTTTTTTATCTGGACAATATTTATTGGCCAAACAATATTTTCCACTCTTGTATTTACAAACCCGCAACTTACCTCGCATTTTTAAATCACCCTTTAGTATTGGTTTTAAATCGTCTATTTTATCAGTACTTTTTTGATCTTTTATATCTTTATTATTTTTATTTTCTACATCATCTTCTCCTACTGTTTTAAAATCTTCTTTAGGAATTCTCTCTAGAGCTTCTACCATAAAATTGTGCCAAATTGGTCCAGCAACATATGTTCCGGCTGAACCTCGACGCATTGGATGATTATCGTTGTTACCAGCCCAAACACCAGCGGCCAAAGATGGCACTGCACCCAACAACCAACCATCACGATAATCATTCGTTGTTCCTGTTTTAGCCATTACTTGATAGCCTGGAATAACTAAAGGATTATTTATTCCAAAAGCAGGAGCTCTTAATTTATTGTCAGAAAGAATTGCGGAAATTTGTCTAGCGACATTTTTATCCAAAACTTGTTCCGATTCATCATTCTCTTTACTAAAATCTCGTATTAAAGATCCATGTGCATCTTCAATTTTTAAAAATACTTTTTGTTTTGCTTTTTTACCGTCATTAGCAAAAACCCCAAAGGCTCCAACATGATCCACTAATTTTACTTCTGCTCCACCAAGTACCAATGATAATCCATAATTTTCTGGATGATTAAGTGTTGTTATGCCCATAGATTTAGCTAAAGTTATTACATTTTTAATTCCGGCTAAATAAAGAATTTTAACAGCTGGAATATTTAATGAAGTAGCTAAAGCAGATTTTATTTTTACTGGCCCTCGAAAAGTTCCAGTATAATTTTGTGGTCGATAATATTCACCGCTACCATCTTTTCCAAAATTTGTTTCTACATCAAACAAAATAGTATCTGGAGTATACCCTTTTAAAAAAGCAGCTGCATAAGCATATGGCTTAAATGAGGAACCTGGTTGTCGCTTACTAATTGTTACATTTACCTTTCCATCTATATCATCCGCAAAATAATCCTTAGAACCAACCATTGCCAACACTTCCCCAGTCTTTGGGTTAGTAGCCACTAAGGCTGCATTAGAAAATCCATATTTTGGTCCATTTTTTTCAACACCTTCCCTTACCGCTTTTTCAGCAATTCTTTGCATATCCATATCTAAAGTCGTATAAACCTTAAGACCTTGCTTTTTTAAATCTTCCTCGTCAAATGCTTCTAATAATTTATCTATAACATAGAATACAAAATGTGGAGCCTTAATGTCAACCCTTTTAGGTTTTACTTGACTTAAAATATCTTCTTTTTTTGCTTCTTCCGCCTGATCAGGAGTAATAAAGCCCATTTCAGCCATAGAATCCAGAGCATACCTCCATCGAGCTAGTAATTTATCCGTATGTGTGCCCGTTGGCGAATATTTCCCTGGTTTGTTTGGCAAACAAGCTAATAATGCTGACTGAGCTAATGTTAACTCTTTAGCATGAACTCCAAAAAATGTTTGAGCTGCTGCTTCAATTCCATAGGCATTATGTCCATAAGGTATTTCATTTAAATACATCCTTAAAATTTCGTCTTTAGAAAATTTCCGTTCTAGCATAAGAGCTAAAATAATTTCCTTAACTTTTCTTTTAATACTTCTTTCTGAAGTTAAAATAGAATTTTTAACAAGCTGCTGAGTAATAGTTGAAGCTCCTTGTCTGCTTCCTTGAGCATTTTTAAACACTGCCCTAGCTAATCCACGAAAATCAACACCTATATGATGATAAAAAGAACGATCCTCCAAAGCAACGGTGGCTGCTAAAATTGATTTGGGCATATCCTCAAAAGGAATTACTGTTCGGTTTTCCTCTCCATAAATTTCATACAATAAATGCTCTCCCGTTCGGTCATATATTTTGGTTGACTCTGCTACCACGCGTTTATTTATTTTATTTGGATCTGGTAAATCTTTGGCAAAATAAGCAAAGGTAGCCGTTATGGTTATAACACCGATGATGATACCCAAAATTGCTGTCCAAAACAAAAATTTCCAAACTTTTACCCAGCGACTTATTTTTTTCTTCTTCTTTTTTTTCATATTTTTATTATAAACAGCTCGTCTTTTTCGAGCTTCCTTTTTATTACCACCAAGATTACTCCAACTTTTTTTTATCTTTTCTTCAAATACTTTTTTTATATATCTTATTTCTCCTAATAGATTTAAACAGTCTATCTTCACACCATTTATCAAACCAAAAAATACCCTTCTAAATTTACTTTTATTATATCATAAATTATTCATCCTTGCTATACACGCACATATGTTCCTAACCTTGCAGACATTTATTACAAATAATTATTTAAAAGTTCCTTTTAAAAATCTTTTTCTTTTCTTCTCTTCCATTTTCTCGATGGCATAGCGAAGAGCTGTACGTGGAATATTATTATAATTTTTAATTAAAAACTTTTCTACTTTTATATTATTCTTTTTCCAAGCTTCTCGCAACATCCAACCGGTAGCTTTGTGCATTAAATCTTCTTGATCTGATAATAACTTTTTAGCTAACTTTAAAGTCATATTAATTTTACCTTGTCTAATAAAAGCAAAAGTAGAAATAATAGCAATTCGTCGCTCCCACATATTTTTTGATCTGACTAATTGATCTAAAAATTTTATTTCTATTATTTCATCTAAAATCGACTGCCCTAAAATGTAGTGGGCTGATAAATCAACCAAGTCCCAATTATTTACCTGTTGTAGATTTTTAGTTTTCAAATAAAATTTAACTATTTTTTTCTGTTGTTTTAGGTCTTTATTCTTAATCGCCAATTTATTTTGTTCTACTAAAATAA
>CAZRER010000044.1:0-6859 GCA_964599525.1 uncultured Bdellovibrionales bacterium | reverse complement strand
GTAAAATAATAATTCCAATGACAAATAATCTTCCTTTTTCCCAAACATAAAATAAAACGCCAGCAGCTAGTAATAATATTACAATAACGGTTAATCTTACTTTTTTACTACGCCGAGCACCTCTTAAGCCTTGCCCTTTCACAGTGTTGCCATGAGATTTTCTTTTTTTACCTTTTAACTCTTTTTCATCATCTTTGTCGATAAATACATTTTTTCTTTTTGACATATTTACTTATTAATATTTAACTTTGTTTCTATTGTAACATTGTTTTTATTATGTTACAATAAAAAACCGTAATAATTTTCAATTTTCAATTTTTAATTTTCAAACAATTTTCAATAAAATAATTTATAATTTTTAAACAAAGCTAAAAATGTGTAATCATTAGGATTGAGTGAATGTTAAGGTTAAACTTTTGCAAGATTGTATGTCTATAATTCGAGTGCAAAGTTTCAACCTCAGCATTCGCCTTTAGGCTCTGCAAAGGTTGGACTTTTTCACGCTTAATTTAATCTTAAAAATGAGACCCACTTTTGCGTGCGATTCGTTTTTAAAGTTATTGACCTGAAAACCCCCAAATTTGTACATTTTATTTTATTTTCATTTGTTTCACAAATAAAGATAAAATAAAATGTGTAAATTTGACCCCTTTATGAATGGGGGGCAGTGATACGCAGACTTTATAGAATAGATTAATGGTTTTGTGTATGATCTTAATTTTCAATTTAAATTAAATGGTTTTAGACAATAAACAACAGAGATTAAAATTGGGGGACAAGGGCGAGAAGGTGGCGGCTAATTTTTTGATAGCTCAAGGTTATGAAATTGTGGCGGCCAATTTTTCGAATGATAAGGGGTATCGATTGGGAGAAATTGATTTAATTGTTAAGAATAAGCAGGGGAAAATTATTTTTGTGGAAGTGAAGACACGGAAAAATATGAAAAGCGATAGTAATGAGGGAATTATTCCAGAAAATGCAATTACACCAAACAAAATTAGAAAATTAGAAAAAGCAGCTAATGTTTTTTTAAAACTTAATGGATTAATGGATGTTGCTTGGAGAATCGACGCTGTTGCCATAATTTTTAATTATGTGACTAGAAAAATATCCATTAAGCATATTAAATATATTAGAATATAGTTTTATATAAAATAGTCCCTTGTTTTTCCGCTAATAATGTGTACAATAAAGAATGTCAGAACTTATTTATGGTTTTTGGTTTTTATTTCTCATCAAGCTTTTCAGGTGTTATTTTCTATCTAATGTTTTTCCTTTCTGATTATTAATAAAAGGGTCAGAACATGCGTTCGAAAATAACACCTGAAAAGCTTGATGAATAGGGGAATACAAAAAATAACCTTGAACAAGTTGTCAATAAGACACTTTATAGATTAACATTAATAATGATATGAAAAATAACTTGGAAGAACTATTTGGAACAAAAGAAAGGTGGAGGTTAATAAAACTATTTGTTTTAAATGCAAATACAAAGTACACCGCTAAAGAGATAGTCCAAAGAAATAAAATGGATGGCCGGAAGGCACGAGGAATTATTCAGCAATTTGTTAAGGCTGGATTTCTTAAAGAATCAGTATTGAAAAAGAAAAAGTATTATAAAGCAAATAAAGATTTTCCTTTTTTTGATGGTTTGAAACAATTAGTTATTCGTTCCAATGTTTACCCACAGTGCGCCAGTTTGGGCAAAATAGAAAAATTGGGAAATGTAAGATTGGGGTTGGTGACGGGTGTATTTTCTGATAATGATACAGCCAAAGCAGATTTATTAATAGTAGGAGATCACATTTCCAATGCTAAAATGAAGCATCTTTTAAGCGATTTGGAGATAGAATTAGGAAGAGAAATAAATTATTCATTAATGGATTTAAATGAATTTAAATATCGAGTAGATATGTTTGATAAATTTATTCTTGAGTTTTTTGAAGGTCCTCATGAGATTCTTGTAAATAAAGTTCAAAAAGAAATTATGCAGTTAAAGAGGGCTAAAAAGATATAGGGAGTTCGTAAACAGTCCTAAAAATAAAATAATGAAACAAGGGGTAAATAAAAAATTAACACTTAAAGAAGTTAGTATAATTTTGTTTCGGAGGAATAAAATTACAGCGGGATTAATCTATACAAGCCTGTTGATGAATATTTTTCTTTGGGGTGGATTATTGTTTTTATTTAAAAAGGGACAAGCTATTTTAATAGGGCATTACAATGTGTTCTTCGGAGTAGATACTTTTATTGATATAATTCATAGGAGTAATATTTGGGAATTATTTTTTCCAGCTATTGGAGGTTTATTTTTTTTATTGTTAAATATAGCAATTAGTATATTTTTTATCCTACAATTAAATATCAGTGTTGGAGAAGAAAAAAAGGATGTTTTTATTAGCAATAGGGCTATTAGTTTTCTTGGTAGTAGATTGTTGTTAATAGGAGCGTGGGTGCTACAGTTGGTTTTATTGGTTTATTTAATAGCGATATATTTTATTAATAATTAAATATGACAAGAAAACAATTTAAAAAGAATTGGGCATATCCGAATCCACGGACAACAGATCCAATCGAACATAGAATTCAAAGATTTTGGGAAATACTTCCTGGTTTTTTGAGCTGGGCGACAATAATTGGAATGTTTGTTTTTTCTGCCTGGAAACCAGTTTGGGCAGCTATTTTTATAATAGTTTTTGATGTTTATTGGATACATAAAACAATCTATATCGCTAGTTATTCCATAATGGCTTATTTAAAAATGAGAAGGTGGGAGAGAGTTGATTGGTTACATAGATTAAAGGCTATTTTTAAAGGGGATTTGTTAATAGAGGAAATGAACAAAGAAAAACATAGATTAAAAGATAAATTAAAAGAAGGTGCTTTATCACAAAAGGAAAAAAAAATAATTAAAAGCAAAATTGTAGAATTAACGAATTTTACTAAACGAGCAAAAGTAGATTTAAAAAATCAGAACAAGTTTTTGGATTGGAAAAAGGTTTATCATGTGATAATGTTGCCAACGGCTATTGAAACCGCGGAAAATATTAGGCCAGCAATTCAGGCTGTTTTAGATTCTAATTATCCCAAGGACAGAATTATTATTCTTTTAGCTATGGAAGAGAGAGAGCCAGAAGAAAAAAGAAATAAAAAGGAAAATATTTTAAGGAGCGAATTTGAAGATAAGTTTTTTGGATTTGTAACTACGGTACACAAGGTGAAAGATAATGAAATGAAATGTAAAGCTTCTAATACAACCTACGCTACCAAGAAAATGAAAAAGTGGTTGGAAGATAAAAATATTCCATTGGAAAATGTTATTCTCTCCAACTTAGATTGTGAAACTAGAATTCACGATCAATATTTGGCCGCTTTAACTTATGCTTATGTCACTGAACCAAAGCGATTAAGACACGCTTACCAGCCTTTACCAATGTATCATAATAATCTTTGGGATACTATTGCCCCAGTTAGAATTTTGGTAACGGGTTCTTCTCTGTGGCAAATGGTACAGGCTATGCGACCAGAACATATGGTAACATTTTCTTCTCACAGTGAACCATTTCAGACAATTGTGGACATTGGTTATTGGCCAGTAAATGTAATTTCGGAAGATTCTTTGGTTTATCATAACGCCTATGTTTATTTTGACGGTGATTATAATGTAAAACCAATTTATTTACCAGCTTCAATGGATGCTGTTTTAGGAGATAGTTATTGGCATACCATTAAAAATTCTTATAAACAAAATCATCGTTGGGCTTATGGTATTGAAAATTTGCCATTATTAGCTAGAGCCTTTAGAAAAAATAAAAAAATTCCTTTTACTAAAAAGTTTAAGCATATATTTACTATGATGGAGGGACATCATAGTTGGGCAACTTCGTCTTTTATTTTGGCTATTCTTGGATGGCTGCCGTTAATATTAGGTGGTGAGAAGTTTAATGAATCGGTATTGGCTCATAATTTACCTTTTGTAACTAGATATTTAATGACTTTAGCAATTGTGGGATTATTTATTTCAATGATTTTAAGTTTGTTTTTGATGCCAAGCAGACCAAAACATTATTCTAGAAAAAAATATTTAGTAATGGTTTTTCAATGGATTTTAGCTCCATTTATTGCTCCATTTTTGGGAGCAGCACCAGCTTTACATGCTCAAACGAGACATATGTTTAAAAGATATATGGGAGAGTTTTGGGTGACGGAGAAGATCATTAAAACCAGCATAAATAAAAAGGATAAAAAACTATAAATAAAGTATTGCTTTGGTTATATCATTAAAAGTATAATTAATTTTCAATTTTTAATTTTCAAACAATGATCAATTTTATAATTTTCAATGATTCAAAATAATTTAGTAAGTTATTTTTTGAAAATTATTATATTGTAGAATTGAAAATTATTTGAAAATTAAAAATTAAAAATTAAAAATTAAAAATTGATGGTAAGTGTTTTTATTCAAACTTTAGTTACTAGTGTTATTTTATTTTTAATTGCACTTAAGATATTCAATATTAAATCCAAACGTTGGGGGGGAGTTGTTTTAATTGTGGTTTTTATTGGGTTGATTTTAGTTCATCGAGAATTAGAAATTACTAGACAACTATTAGGTGTTTTAATAGATAGCGGGGCAATTTTATTATTTGGTCTTTGGGATGATTATAAAAATTTATCTTGGAAATTGCAGATGCTATTTCAAATATGTTTGGTAGGAGTTTTAATTTATTTTGGATTTAGCGTTGACTATTTTAATGGGTTAAAGGGAGGAGATATTAGAATAGACCAATTAATATGGCAGGGAATTTCTATTGGAAGTATCACATTTATTTTTTTCTGGGTGGTGAGCATTATTAATGCTATTAATTGGTCTGATGGAGTTGATTCTTCTATGGGCAGCATTGCTTTAATTGGGGGGCTTAGTTTAATATTTGTAAGTTTTTTACCCGAAGTAAACCAGCCGGCTATAGCAATACTGGCTAGTATTTTTTTGGGAAGTTTGGTTGGATTTTTAGTTTTTAATTTACCGCCAGCTAGAGTTGAGGCTGGAACATCAGGGAGTTATTTTGTTGGATTTATTTTAGCTAGCTTGGCGATTATTGCTGGGAGTAAAATTATTACAGTGATGATTGTTTTGGTCTTGCCTTTAATTGATTTTGTTTGGGTAATAACAGAACGATGGAAAAATAAGCAGTCAATTTTTAAAAAAGATAAAAGACATTTGCATTATAAACTTAGGAAAATTGGATGGAGTGATGTGAAAATTTTTTTAAGCTACATTATTTTTTTAGGGAGTGTTTTGGTGATATATTTTATGTTGGACAATAGGATGGAAAGAGTGGTATTATTAATGGGAGAGGTGTTATTTTTGTTAATATCTTTCAAAACCGTGAGTAATTTAGTTAATAAAAAAATATCAAATAATAAAAGAAAGTGAAATTTATATATAATCGATTTATTTATAAAATCTTTAATTTATGGGTTATATGTTTAAGTGTCGAATATTCGTAAATAATGGACATTGAATGTTTAAAAAAATAATTTATAATTTTTAATAAAAAATAAAATGGAAAGATTACAAAAAATAGACGAAGAATATCAGGGTAATTCTCTAAATAATAGAGAAAATATATTGAAAGAGGAATATAATTATAATGAGGCAGAAGACAAATTGAAAGAGTTTGTGATTATGAAAAATGAAATAATAGAAAATATTGATGATGTCGATTATGTCATTAATTTATTTGAAAGTTTATATAAATTAAGTTTTCAAAACTTAGGTAAAGAAGAGCAATCAAAACATATTATGTATCGTGTTCTAATGGGAACAAATATTTCTGAAAGAGAGCAAAATGTAAAATTTATATTTGATGATAGAGATGAAGAGGTATTAAAAGTATTTGATAAATGTAATGAAGTTTTTAGTAGTGGTATTAATGAAGAAGATGAAAAAATAAAAATTAAAGAATATGTAGATAAACTTCTTGATAAAGAGGGCCTTTTAGAAACAATTCATTAGGTCATTAAAGTCTAATTAATAAAGATGTGATTTTTTTAAATAATTTAAAATTTAAAGATAAGGTAGCGGGAATAATTATTTTTTTGGGGATTGTTTTTTTGGTTGTTCAGAAAATGTTTTTAGGTGGGAGTGATGTAGTTGATAATAATGACAGGGTTAATATTGTTATTGGAGGTGTAAATGTAACTGTTGATGTTGCCAAAACAGAAGATGAAAAATATAAAGGTTTGAGCTTTAGAGATAAATTAGAAAACAATGAAGGAATGTTATTTTTACATCAAAGTTTAGACAATTATGGCTACGTTATGCGAAATATGAAATTTGATTTAGATTTTATTTTTATTAAAGATACTAAAATTGTTGATATTGCTAAAAATGTTTCTAAGAATTACAAGGGAATAATTAGAGGAGCGACGAAATACAATAAAGTCTTAGAATTGCCGGCCGGTTGGGTGGATAGAAATCATATAAATTTAGGAGAAGACATTACCGTGAACTGATAACTGATAACCGAGAACAAAAAATGCGATTTCCCGAACCTAAAGATTGTCGAAAATATTTGTGGACTTCTCACTCTAAGAGAAAATTATTTCAGTATGGTTTGACGCCTAATGTTGTTAAACGAGCAATTAAAAATGCCGACCGAAAAGAGGAAGGAATTGCCAGAAATACTATTGCCATTATGAAAGATAAATCTACTAAGGCTACCAAAAAAGAGTTGTGGGTAATGTATCAAAAAATTAAGCTTAAAAAAAGAATTATTTCTGCCTGGATTTATCCGGGCAGAACAAAACCGGGAGCAGAAATTTATGTTCCGGATGAGGTTTGGGAAGAAATAAC
>CAZRER010000043.1:0-7205 GCA_964599525.1 uncultured Bdellovibrionales bacterium | reverse complement strand
AGGTTATGTTAATGCCTAAGAAAGTAAAACATAGAAAGGTTCAACGAGGAGGAAAAACTAGAGGTTTAGCCTATAAGGGTGAAAAAATATCTTTTGGTTCATATGGGTTAAAGTCTTTAGATATTGGAGCTTTGAATTCTCGAGAAATTGAAGCGGCCCGTCGAGCAATCACACGTTATGTGCAAAGAGGTGGAAAAATTTGGATTAGGGTCTTTCCTGATCATTCAATGACGAAGAAAGGGGCTGAAGTTCCAATGGGTAAAGGAAAGGGTACCCCAGATCATTTTGTAGCCAAAATTAAACCGGGAAGAATCATTTTTGAAATGGATGGAATTGATGAGGTTGTGGCTAGAGAGGCATTGAGATTAGGTTCAGATAAATTAAGTATTAGAACAAAATTTGTAAAGAATAATTAAGATGAAAGCATTAGAATTGAAAGATAAAGTTAAAGAAGAATTAATTAAATTACTACAAGAAAAGCAAGCTAGGTTGGTTAAGGTTAGATTTGGTGTGGCTAGTAAGCAACACAAAAACTACAAAGAAATTATGGACATAAAGAGGGATATTGCTAGGATTAAAACGGCATTGAATAATAACAACTCTAAATAATAGTTAAGAATATAGTTATGAAGAAGGAGAATAAGACAGGAGAAAAAAAAGTTACTAAATCAACAAAAAGAGGTGTGGTTGTTAGTGATACGATGGATAAGACTATAGTTGTTAAAGTTGATTCTTTTAAAAAACATCCTAGATACCAGAAACGATATACTAGTTCAAAAAAATATAAGGTACATGATGAACAAAATGAATATACTGTTGGACAAAAAGTTTTAATTGAATCTTGTAAACCAATAAGTAAAGATAAGTGTTGGACAGTGGTGGAAAAGTAGCTATTCTAAATGGATGTAAAGTAGAAAGTAGCCACCCTAAACGGGTGATCAGCTTAAACAGCTGAAAAGTAGGACAAAGTTTTTTATAAGGTAGATGTAATGTGTTAGTATGTTAAGATGTTAAAATGCTAATATATTAATATGAAAATATGATACAGACAGAGACAAAATTAAAAGTAGCAGATAACTCAGGTGCCAAAGTTATTAGGTGCTTTAAGGTTTTGGGTGGAAGCCGTCGTCGTTATGCTGCCGTTGGAGATATTATTGTGGCTTCAGTTATAGAAAGCGAACCAAGAAGTGCTGTAAAAAAGAAAGATGTTGTTAAAGCAGTGGTTGTTAGGCAAACAAAGACTATTAAGAGAACTAATGGCATAAGTATCCGATTTGATGAAAATGCAGCTGTTATTTTAGAGGATAAGGAACCAAAAGGTAGTAGAATTTTTGGTCCAATTGCAAGAGAGGTTCGTGAAGCGGGATTTACCAAGATTGTATCTCTAGCTGAAGAAGTTTATTAAGAATGGTATTCAATTATCAGTCAGCAGTTTATGATAATATTTGATGAAATGTACTGTGAACAACCGATAACTGATAACTAGTAACTAAATATATGAGAATTAAAAAAGGAGACAAAGTTAAAATATTGAGTGGAAAGGATCGTGGTAAAACAGGAAAAGTTCTTAAGGTATTACCAAAATTTGATAGAGTTGTTGTTGAGAATATAAATCTTATGAAACGACACAAAAAAGCGAGGCAGACCGGTGAACAAAGCGAAAGAGTGACGGTGGCTATGCCGATAAAATCATCTAATGTTCAGTTGATTTGTCCAAAATGTTCTAAGCCAACAAGGATAGGACATAAGAAGGTTGACGGAAAAAATGTGCGTGTTTGTAAGAAATGTGAAGCAGAAGTTTGATAAGTATCCACCCTAAACGGGTGATCAAACCTAAATGGCTGAAAAGTAGAAAGTAGTTAGTAATAGTGATAATTGATAACTAAGTATATGAATAATTTACAGAAAAAATTTAACAAAGAAATACAACCAGCTCTTATGAAAGAATTTGGGTATTCTAATATAATGCAGTGTCCTAGTGTGGAGAAGATAGCTGTCAATGTTGGGTTGTCTCAGGCTGCTGATAATAAGGAGTTTATCAAAGATATTGAGAATGATTTAAAAATGTTAGTTGGTCAAGCACCAGTTATTACTAAGGCTAAAAAATCAATTGCTGGTTTCAAAACACGGCAAGGACAAACAATCGGAATGAGAGTTACGTTACGGGGTGATAAAATGTGGGATTTTATGTATCGATTAATTGGTGCATCATTGCCTCGAATTAAGGATTTTCGTGGATTAGAAGTTAAGAGTTTTGATAATAATGGTAATTTTAGCATCGGTATTAAAGAACATTTAATATTTCCAGAAATTTCAACAGATGATATTAGGAATATATTTGGTTTTCAAATAAATATTTCAACGAAAGTAAATAATAAAGAAGAAGGAATAGTCCTATTAAGGTTATTGGGATTTCCAATTAAAAAAGATTAAAGATTTAAATAAATCCAATGAATATTGATCAAGTTGCAGACATGTTAACAAGAATTAGAAACGCTCAGTTGGCAAAAAAGAGTGAGGTCGTAATGCCGTCTTCTAAATTTAAAATCGCCTTAGCAAAATTGTTAAGTGAAAACGGTTATATAAGAGAGGTTGCTACATTTTCTGATGATAATAAGAATTATCTAAAATTGCAATTAAAATATATTGATCGTAAGCCAGCGATTAAAGGATTAAAAAAAGTTAGTAAACAAGGACAGCGAATTTATATGAGTAAAGAGGAACTTCCGATTGTTAAAAACGGTTATGGAATGGCAATTATTTCAACATCTAAAGGGTTAATGAACGATAAAAGTGCTAGGAAGAATGGTTTAGGTGGAGAAGTAATTTGTGAAATTTGGTAAATTAATAAAAAAAGATTAATTTCAATTTAGTAAGTAATAATTTTTAGATAAATGGCAAAAAAATCAGTAATAGCTAGAGCAGATAAAAAATCTAAGTTTTCCACGAGAAAAGTTAATCGTTGTTGGAAATGTGGAAGAAAACATGGATATATGAGAGACTTTGGTCTTTGTCGTATTTGTTTTAGAGAGTTGGCTAATGAAGGGTCGATACCAGGTGTAAGAAGGTCTAGTTGGTAAAATATTAAGAGATTAGGAATTTAAGAATTTAGGATGTTAAAGTGTCTAACTATAATTCTAGACTCATAAATTCATAAATTCATAAATTCATAAATTCGTAAAAATATGTCAAGAATTGGAAAACAACCTATAAAAATATCTGGAGATGTAACAGTTTCTATTGATGGTAATAATATTAAAATTAAAGGACCTAAGGGTGAGTTGTCTTATGTTTTTAGTTATGAAATAAAAGTTTCAACTAAAGATGGAGAAATTATCGTTGAAAAAAATAGTAATGCCAAAACAAGTCAAGCACTTTGGGGAACAACCAGAGCATTAATTCAAAATATGGTGGAAGGAGTGACGACTGGTTTTACAAAGATTTTGGAGCTACATGGAGTCGGTTATAAGATGGCGGTCCAGGGGAAAAAACTAGTTTTAAATTTGGGCTTTTCTCATCCAATTGAATTAGATATACCAGAAGGGTTAAGTCTTGAGGTTAAAAAGGAAAAATTGTCTATAATAGGAATAGATAAGCAGGTTGTAGGACAATTCGCCGCTGAAATAAGAAGTTTGAGAAAAGTTGAGCCGTATAAGGGGAAAGGATTTAGATATGAAGGAGAAGAATTTATCAAAAAAGAGGGTAAGAAGGCTGTTGGTAACGAATAGTAGGAGAAATTAGATATTTTTATAAAATAATGAGATAATACAATGAATCTATCGAGAATAAAAAAGAAGAGACGTATTTTAGTAAAAGGTACTAAGAAAAAGCCAAGATTGACTGTTTTTAAAAGTACTAAGGTTATTTATGCTAGTATCATCGATGATATTAAAGGTGTTACTTTAGTTGCAGCTGATTCTAGGGAAATAAAATCCAAGAAATATGATCAGGAGACTGCTACCGCGGTGGGAGAATTAATAGCTAAAAAAGCTAAAAGTGTAAAAGTAACTACTGTTGTGTTTGATAGAGGCGGATATAAATATCATGGTAAAATTAAGTCCTTGGCTGATGGAGCTCGTAAGGGCGGATTAAAATTTTAAAAATAATAATTATGGACAAAGGTAAACCTAACAATTTTAAGAAAAAAAGATTTCAAAAAAGAGAAAAGCCTGAATTTGATCAAAATATGATTGACTTGGCTAGAGTAACTCGTGTTGTTAAGGGTGGTCGAAGATTTTCTTTTCGGGCAGCAGTAGTGATTGGTAATCACAAGGGAAAGGTTGGTTTCGGAGTCGCTAAAGGTACTGATGTTTCTGTAGCTATTGGAAAGGCCGTCGTGGAAGCAAAAAAGAATATGATTGATGTTAAAAGAACTAACACAACGATTGCTTTTGAGGTTAGGGAAAAATTTGGTGCAGCTCGAGTTATGATACGACCAGCTCAAGAAGGGCGAGGGGTTGTTGCTGGTGGTGCAATGAGAGCTGTCATTGAATTGGCTGGTATTAAAGATGTTGTTGCGAAATCAAGAGGTACTGCTAATAAACTTAATGTGGCTAAGGCTACCATGAAGGCCTTGGAAACTTTAAATCAAGAAATGATAATAAACCCTCCTAAAAAAGAGAACAAGGAAAAGGATAAAGATAAGAAGATGGAAAATGTCGCTAAGAAGACTGTGAGAAAAGTTACAAAAAAGAAGGTTAAAAATAAGTAATAAATAAAAAGGTAGGTTGACATGTTATAATACTAACATGCTAACGTGTTAATATGTTAACGGGATATTATGCAAATTAATAGTTTAAAATCTAGAAAATTAAAAAGTAGAAAAAGGGTTGGTCGAGGTGGTAAATCCGGTACCTATTCTGGTAAGGGAATGAAGGGGCAGAAGTCTCGTAGCGGTTATTCCAGGCGTTCTACCTGGGAGGGTGGACGAACAACCTTAATCGCGGCTACGAAAAAGAATAAAGGATTTAAATCTCGTAATGCCAGGAGTCAAGTTGTTGGGTTGGGCAATCTTGAAAATAAATTTAATGATGGTGATGAAATTAACCCAGAAACTCTTAAAAAGGCTGGTTTAATTGATGATATTTCAGTTCCTGTGAAAATTCTTAATAATGGTGAGTTAAAGAAAAAACTTACTTTTAAAGATGTCTTAATCTCAAAAGCAGCAAAGAAAAATTCCTAGTTGTAATTAGTGTTATTGAATAAAAAAACAATAAAATAAACATATGTTCGAAAAATTAATACGAATATTTAAAGCAAAAGATTTAAGGAATAAAATACTTTTTATTGCGGGTGTTTTAATTGTTTATAGGTTGGCAGCAAATATTCCTATTCCGGGGGTAGATACTTCAAGAATTAGGGACTTCTTTGATAGTAATCAGTTATTTAGTTTTCTGAATATGTTCTCCGGTGGAGGATTGAAAAATATTTCAATTGTAATGTTGGGAGTTGGTCCTTATATCACGGCTTCAATTATCATGCAATTAATGACAATGATATTCCCAAGTTTGGAAAAAATGAACAAGGAGGATGGTGAAGCTGGACGACAAAAATTTAATATGATTACTAGATATTTAACGGTTCCATTGGCTGCTATACAATCTTTTGGTATGATTGCTTTATTAAAGAGTCAAGGGATGATAGGTGATTTAACAGTATTTAATTATATTTTAATAATAGTTACGGCGACTGCTGGAACTATATTTTTAATGTGGTTAGGGGAATTAATTACTGAAAAAGGTATTGGAAATGGTGTTTCCATATTAATTTTTGCTGGTATAGTTATTGCCTTACCTTCTACTATAAAACAAATAATTGCTACCTGGGATCCGACACAAGCTTTAACATATTTGGGATTTTTGGTTTTAAGTATTATGACTGTTGCTGGAATTGTTATTAGTAATGAGGGCACAAGAAACATCCCGATTACTTTTGCTAGGAGAATGAGAGGAGACACTGGAGCTGGGGGAAGTGTTGAATCACACTTACCACTCAAAGTAAATCAAGCTGGAGTTATTCCAATTATATTTGCAATGTCAATCATGTTATTTCCAGGAATGATTTCTGGAGTTTTGGCTAATGTTAGTAATCCAACCATAGCAGGGATTGCTGGAAAGACTGCCGATTTATTTGCCAATCAATGGTTTTATGGAATTTCTTATTTTGTGCTGGTGGTGGCCTTTACTTTTTTCTATACGGCGGTTACTTTTGATCCAAAAAGTGTTGCAGAAAATTTGCAACGACAAGGTGGGTTTATTGCTAATATTCGACCAGGAGAGCCAACAGTAGAATATTTAAATTATATTGTAAATAGAGTTACTTTAAGTGGTGCATTGTTCTTAGGATTTATAGCAGTGTTGCCATTTATTGTTCAGGGAATTACAGGGATTCAAACATTAACTATCGGTGGAACGGGAGTATTAATTGTGGTGGCTGTGGTTATTGAAATGATAAAACAAATTGAAGCTCAACTGGTGATGCGTGATTATGATGGGTTATAAAAACACATAGAAATGATATAAGAAAGAAAAAAGCGCCTTAGCGCTTTTTTTGTAATAAAAAAGTCCTCAATGCAGAGAGTCGTATGGATCCCGATAATTTTAGTGTAGGAAAAATATAATCTTGATATCTTTCCCTAAAATAAATGTGGGTTGCCATGTTCCCTGCACCTTCTAAACAGCAATATTAAATTTAATATGGTGGGCTTGCCGTACAAAAGGTGCAGGGGATATTCATCCTCTCATTCTGAAGACTTTTCTACTTTTAGTATAGCATGATAATAAATATTTAACAAAAAATAAATTATCAATTGTAAATAAAAATGTTTCATTACCAAATTAAAATGTCATACCTAGAGAAAAACAAAAATGTTATAAAATATAAAAGTATGATATACTAGACTTGTCACTAGATAAAGAAATAAAAGGATCATACAAAAAACTATCAATTTATAGAATCTTCGTATCGCCACATCCCTTTTATCCAATTCTGCTAAAATCTAAAAGCTACGCTAGATAAATGCCGGGGTCAAAATTCGAGGGACGAGAATTTTTTTTGGGGGGGGTTAAGTTAATAACTTAAAAATCAACGAAGTTTAAGTATTTTTTTATAAAAAGGGGTGACTTGAAATTGATGGTTTTGAGAAAGAGCCTAGGATTGGATATGAGCGGAACGGGATGGTGCGGGAATTAATTTTAAGTTTTAAA